>DAIRDY010000070.1:0-10318 GCA_036795935.1 Moraxellaceae bacterium
ATGCGCCTCACCCACACCGTGCATCCGCCGGCCGGCGCGCATCCCATCGTCATCGTGCTGTCGGCACCGGCGCTGAAAACCTTGCTGCCGACACTGGGGCTCGGCCTGGCCGTGCTGTTGCTGTCGGCCTGGGGCTATCACCGGCTGCTGCAGCGGCCATCGGTCTGAGTGCATTGCCGCCGGTGCTTGGGCTTCGCCGCCGCGGCGCCTAGAATCGCAGGCCCCGGTGTAATGTCCTCTGCTTGCACCTGTCTTGCTGCGAGTCGTCATGAAGAAACCCTTCCAGCGTCCTGTCCGTTTTCTGCGCACCGGCGCCGCCTTCGTCAACAATGCCGTGCAGCGTCGCACGAACAAGGCGCGCTACATCCAGGCTGACAAGAGCACGCACGAGATCATCTGCCGCGACGGCCTGATGTCGGTGCGCCATTACCAGCCCCTGCCGGCCGGCAGCACCGTGCTGATCGAGGGCAAGCCCTATACCGTGCGCCAGCGCCGCTACGGCATTCCGCTGGTGCTGGTGCCGCCGCTTGGCGTGTTCGGCTGGATCTTCGACCTGCTGGCCGACCGCAGCATGGTGAAGTATTTCCTGGCCCACGGTTACGACGTTTACCTCATCGACTGGGGCGCGCCCGGTCCCGATGACCGCGATGTGTCGCTTGAGCACTATGTCTGCCGCTGGTTCCCCAAGGCCATGGCCGCCATCCGTGCGCACAGCGGCAGCGAGCAGCAGTCGTTGCTCGGCTACTGCATGGGCGGCCTGCTGTCCCTGCTTTATCTGGCGTCGAGTGGTGACGACAAGGTGAAGAACCTGGTCACCATCGCCTCGCCGGTGGACATGCACCAGATGGGTTTCACCGGCACCATGTCGCGCTTTGCACGCAAGCCGATCTGGGCCATCGGCAAGATGACCGGTCTCAAGATCACCGAGATGGAAAAGCAGTTCTTCCATGTGCCCGGCAAGCGCCTGTCGCTGATGTTCAAGATGACCAACCCGGTGGGCACGGTGTCGAGCTATCTCGAACTGGTGCGCAACCTGGCCGACGACGATTATGTGTCGCGCTACATGACGATGAACGAGTGGTTCACCAACATGCCGGACTATCCGGGCGCGACGGTGCAGGAAATGATCCGCAAGATGGGCCTGTACAACCGTCTTGCCAAAGGCCGCATCCGCATCGGTGATCGCGTCGCGGATTTCCGCAGCATCACCGCCAACCTGCTGGCCTTTGCCGGCGACAACGACAAGATCGTGCGCATTCCGGCGGCCGAGGCGATTCTTTCGGTGGTCAATTCCGCCGACAAGTCCTTCCACATCGTGCCCGGCGGTCATGCCGGCGTGTTTACCGGCTCGCGTGCCACGCACACCACCTGGGCCATCAGCAAGGACTGGCTGGGGCCGCGCTCGGCGCCGCTGGCCGGCAGCTGATCAGGCGCTGCCCATGAAAAAGCCCGCGATGAACGCGGGCTTTTTCATGGGCGCCGTCCCGTCCTGTCAGCGTGCCGGGACATTTTCAGCCAGCTGTCAGCTGGCCGCCGCATAGGCGCGCAGGTGATGGTCGGCATTCCCGAACAGCGCGTCGATGGCGGTGATGCGCTTGAAGTAGTGGCCGATGTTCAGCTCGTCGGTCATGCCCATGCCGCCGTGCAGTTGCACAGCATCCTGCGCCAGCCGGCGGCCCGCCGTGCCAAGCTGCACTTTCAGCGCGCGCACGGCCTGGCGTGCGTCGGCATGGCTTTCCTGCACCTTCAGCGTGGCGCAGAGCAGCAGCGAGCGGGTCTGCTCATAGCGCATGAACATGTCGGCCATGCGGAACTGCAAGGCCTGGAAGCTGCCGATGGGCACGCCGAACTGCTTGCGCTGCTTGCTGTATTCCACCGTAGCGTAGAGCAGCACGGAGAGGGCGCCGGTGGCCTCTGCTCCGAGCGCGAGAATGGCCTCGTCGATCACGGCATCGGCCAGGTCGGCCGCCTCGTGCCAGTGGCCGATGACCGCCGTGTCGCCGACGGTGACGTTGCGGAAACGGATTTCCGCGGCCATGCCGCCGTCGACCGTGCGGTGGGCGATGCGCTCCACACCCTCGGCACGGGCATCCACCAGGAGCAGGCTTAGGCCGTGGCGTTCACCGGCGGCACCTGCGCTGCGTGCCAGCACGACGAGCAGGTCGGCCTTGTCGCCATTGAGCACCAGCTGCTTCACGCCATCGAGCACGATGGCCGTGCCCTCGCGGCGGGCGGTGAGGGTGGTGTTATCGATGCCGCCGCTGCGCTCGTATTCGTGCACGGCAAAGGCCATCTGCAGGCGGCCTTCCAGCAGCGCCGGAAGCCATTGCGCGCGCTGTGCCTCCGTGCCGCGGCGCAGGAAACCGCCGCCCAGCACCACCGTCGGCAAATAGGGTTCGACCACGAGGCCGCGCCCGAATTCCTCGAGCAGGATCATGGTGTCCACCAGTGTGCCGCCGATGCCGCCATCGGCCTCGGCAAACGGCAGTGCCAGCCAGCCGAGATCAGCCATCTGTTGCCAGATGGCGGGATCGAGGCTTGCGAGGTCGCGCACGCGGCGGCGGCGCGCGTCGAAGTCATAGCTGCCCTTGACGAACTTCGCGACCGAGTCGCGCAGCATTTTCTGGTCGTCGTTCAGCGAAAAATCCATGGCGATACTCCTTACAGGCCGAGCACGAGCTTGGCGATGATGCCGCGCTGCACTTCGTTCGAGCCGCCATAGATCGAGGTGGCGCGGGTGTTCAGGTAGCGCGCCATGGCGGTGAGGGCATATTCGGGGCCGACCGGCGCGACATCGCTGCCGGGCACGAGCGCGGACGGTTGCCAGATCAGTGCGGCGGGGCCGGCGGCTTCTATGGCGAGCTCGGTCACGCGCTGCTGCAGCTCGGTACCCAGGATCTTGGTCATTGACGACAGCGCGCCCGGGTCCCGGCCGGCCCCCAGTGCCGACTTGATGCGGTTTTCGGTGAACTCCAGCGCCAGGATGTCGATGCCGGCCTGCGCCAGTTTCGCCGCGAAAAGTTCGTCCGCCAGCAGGTTGCCGCCTGCGGTTTTCTGCCGGGCCGCCATCTGCCGCACCTTCTGCAGCTGCACGCGCAGCGCCGGACCGTATTCGCCACCGCCGCGTTCGAACATCAGCAGGTATTTGGCAACGGTCCAGCCTTCGTTCTCGGCACCGATGCGGTTTTTCTTGGGCACGCGCACGTTGTCGAAGAACACCTGGCACTGCTCCGGCACTTCGTCGAGGCCGACAATCGGGTCGACTTTGATACCGGGGCTGTCCATGTCGATCAGCAGGAAGGTGATGCCGGCCTGCGGCTTGCCGTCACGGCGCGTGCGCACCAGCGCGAACATGCGGTTCGCATGCATGGCATAGGTGGTCCATATCTTGGTGCCGTTGATGACGTAGTCGTCGCCGTCGCTTTCGGCAAAGGTCTGCAGCGAGGCGAGGTCGGAGCCGGCACCGGGTTCGGAATAGCCCTGGCACCAGAAGTCCTCGCCCGAGAGGATGCGCGGCAGGTAGTAGGCTTTCTGTTCCTCGTTGCCGCAGCCGATCAGCATCGGGCCGCACATCAGCAGGCTCATCGGGATCAGCGGCGGCGCCTCGGCGCGCACCAACTCCTCGGCAAAGATGGCGCGCTGCGACACGCTCCAGCCGGTGCCGCCGTAGGCTTGCGGCCAGTGTGGTGCGGCCCAGCCGCGGGCATGCAGGATTTTCTGCCAGGCCATGGCGCGCCCGGGGTCGGCGAACACCGATGTTGCCAGGCGGCCGGCCGCGCGCAGGTCGTCGGTCAGGTGGGTGGCAAGGAAATCGCGCACTTCATCGCGGAAGGCGAGTTCTTCTGCCGGCACGTGCAGGTCCATGGGTACCTCGGGAATGGCGCGGAATGCAGGGCCATTATAGGAATCCGCCGCCACAGCCCCGATGGCACTGCCCGTCAGGACGATTGGCCGCAAGCGTCAGTGCGGCTGGCGGATTGACATAAACGCTCAGTGCGCTGGCATTTCCGGACACGACATGCCGCCGGGATGTTGCACTGGCAGCCGGACGAAGCATTCGGGCTAGAATGCCTGCATCCTGCTGACGGTTCTCGATCATGAAAACACGCATCACCGAACTGCTGGGCATCCGTCACCCCGTGCTTTGCCCCGGCATGACCTATGTCTCCACCGCCGAGCTGATTGCCGCGGTCGGCAATGCAGGGGGCTTCGGCATCCTCGCCGTGGGCCATCTCACGCCGGAGGAAACCCGTGCCGAAATCCGCCGCACGCGTACGCTGACAGACCGCCCCTTCGGGGTTGGTGTTGCCCTCATCATGCCGGGCGCCGAGCGCAATGCCGAAGTCGCCATCGAGGAAAAGGTCGCCGTCATCAATTTCTCGCTGGGCAAGGGCGACTGGATCTGCGAGCGCGTGCATGCCTACGGCGGCAAGGTGATTGCCACCGTGGTCAGCGAAAAGCATGCGCAGGCCGCGGAGCGCGCCGGTGTCGATGCACTGATCGTCACCGGCCATGAGGCGGCCGCGCATGGCGGCGAAGTGACCTCGCTGGTACTGATTCCGGCCATTCGCGCAGTGACGCGGCTGCCCATCATCGCCACCGGCGGGTTCGGTACCGGCGGTGGCTTGGTGGCGGCGCTTGCGCTGGGCGCCGATGCCGTTGCCATGGGCACTCGTTTCGCGAGCTCGGCGGAAAGCCCGGTGCATGCCAACACCAAGCGCCTCATCACCGAGAAGGCCGTCGATGAAACCATTTACTCGCCGCATTTCGACGGCATGCCCTGCCGCGTGATGAAGACCGAGGCAGCGATCCGCGCCACGCGCAAGCCGCTGTCGCTGCCGGCTGCCGTAGTCAAGGCGCTGAAGGCGGCGCGCGAGCTGGGGCGTCCGCTGACTGCCATCATGCGCGACGTGTTGCAGCAGGGTTTTTTCAACACGCTGAAGCTCGCCTATTTCGGTGCGGCCACCTTGCAGATGCGCAAGGCCATCCATGACGGCAATCACGAGGAGGGCGTGCAGCTGATCGGTCAGGTGCAGGGGCTGGTGAAAGAGGTGTTGCCGGTTGCCGTGATCATCCAGCGCGTGATGCTGGAAGCCGAGGTTGCGCACCGCCAGGTGGCCTCGCAGTTGCAGCCGGCCAGCGCTGGCACCGTTCCCGAGGAGGTTTGACATGCAGACCATTGATGCCCTGTTGAGTCGTCGTTCGCGCGGCCTGCTCGGCGATCCGCCGCCGCCGCCCGAGCTGCTGGCCCAGGCGTTTGCCGCGGCGCTCGCCGCGCCCGATCACCGCTTGCTCAGGCCCTGGCGCTATCTCGTCATCGAAGGCGAAGGCCTGCACGAGCTGGGCGAGGTGTTTGCCCATGCCGCGCGTGTCGACAATCCCTCGCTCGACATCCACGATGCCGAGCGCCTGCGCAAGATGCCGCTGCGTGCCCCCATGATCATCGTCGCCATTACCGTGCTGAAAGAAGATCCCAAGGTGCCGCGCGACGAGTTGCTGCTGTCCACCGGTGCCGCGGTGCAGAACCTGCTGCTGGCGCTGCATGCGGGCGGCTATGGCGCGATGTGGCGCACCGGGCCGATGGCCGCGCACGAGCAGGTGCGGGCTGCGCTCGGCATCGGCAGCCATGAGCTGATTGCAGGGTTTGTCTATGCCGGGACACCGGAAGGACAGGTCAAGCCGCGCGTGGCGCCGGAGAGCGCGCATTTCGTGCGCCAGTGGCGGCGTCACGATTCGTGACGGTGATGAAGCCTGATGTCGCGCGTGCCGGCGCCGAGGCCTTGCTGGCGCGCATTGCCGGCCAAATTCCGTTGACCGCGGCCATGCAGCTGCACGTGTCGGACTTCGATGGCGAATGCCTGCGCCTCGGCGTGCCGCTTGCGCCCAACATCAATGACAAGGGCACCGGTTTTGCCGGCAGCATTTCCGCGCTGGCCAATATTGCCGGCTGGTGCCTGCTGACGCTCTGGGGCGAGGCCGAGCTGGGCGCATGTCAGGCGGCGATTGCCGAGGCGTCCTTGCGTTACCGCAAGCCGGTGGTGTCGGACTTTGAAGCCGAGGTCAGGTTGCCGGCGGCGGAGGACATGGCCGCTTTCCGGCAGCGGCTGGCGGAAAAGGGCAGGGCGCGGCTGACACTGGTCGTGGACATCCGCGATCGCGAAGGCGTGGCCGCCAGCATGACGGCCGATTACGTGCTCTGGAAAACCTGAGGCACCGGGAGTGCCGTCAGCGGATGGCCGTGATGCCGGCCAGGCTGAAGCGCGTGATGTGGTCGGCCAGGGCGTCGATGTCCGCCTCGCTTTGCGGAATCTTCACGCCGAGGCGTACCAGCATCGGCTCCGCCAGCCCGTAGTGGAAGCATTGGCTGGTGACGCTGACCGCCACCCGTGAGAGTTCCTCGTCACTGGCCTCGCGGCCCAGCACCGCCCCCACCACCTCCTTCATGATGCCGAACTGGTGGCGCACGATTTCCTTGACCATGAAGTCCAGTGCCTCGGTGGGCTCGACGAACTCGCGCACGCACATGCGGGTCGGACGGTTCTTCTCGTCCTGGCCCAGCACGCGGCGCAGCAGGTTGCGCACCAGCCAGCGCAGGCGCTCCTCGGGCGAGGCACGGGCGACGGCATCGGTGGCCAGCGGGAATTCGGCAATCAGCTGGTCGGCCTGGGCCTTCATCACGGCCTGGTACAGGCCCATCTTGCTGCCGAAGTGGTAGTTGATGGCAGCCACATTGGCGCGGGCCCGGTCGGCAATGTCGCGGGTGCGTGTGGCCTCGAAGCCTTGTTCGGCAAACAGCGGCGTGGCGGCGGCAATCAGGGCGGCACGGGTGGCCGCGCTGGAGTCGGTGCCGGCCGAGGCCAGCGGGCGGATGCGGTACATGCGGGCTCTCCCTTGCCGGCTTCGTTACCGGCTGCAGTGAACGCAGGATTTAATCGACTGATTGAATCTAGCGGATGCCCGTTCCCGGCCTCAAGCGCAAAGAGTGACCAATTGGTTTCTTGCGGGCATCCGGGAATGAAAAACCCCGCGGGATGCGGGGTTGCTTGGGGCCTTGGCAAGATTTGCTGACATCCTGCCGACATCAGCGATTGCCTTCCGGGGCAGGGCCCGGACAATGCGGGGGCTCAGGCGGCGGCCTTGCGCACCGGGAACTGCCACTGCTTCATCAGCTCGTCGCAGGCCTGCATGATCATTTCTTCGGTGATGGGAATCTCGCGGCCGTTTTCGTCCAGCAGGGCAGCACCGTGGAACGGATTGCCGGCGGGCAGCGCGGTCATCAGATTCTCGATTTGCATGTTTACCTCACGGGCCGTGGCGGCTGGCTGGGCGGGCTGATACCAAAAGGGCATCAGGCGCTGGTCAATTTCTACTCAGCCAGTATAGGGACGGGCCCCGCCAACACCTCATGACAGTCGCTGTAATGTGTAACCAACTATGAAACATCCATCGCAGGCGCCGGCTTTCCGGCTCGGCCTTGTCATCAACCCGCTGGCGGGTCTCGGCGGAACGGTGGCGCTCAAGGGCAGTGACGGCGTGGCCGCAGAGGCGCTGGCCCGGGGCGCACGGCCGCAGGCGCCGGCACGGGCGCGGGCCGTGCTCGAGGCCTTGCTGCCCTTGCGCGAGCACGTGCTGCTGCTGGCCGCCGCCGGCGAGATGGGGGCTGATGTTGCCCGCGAGCTGGGTTTTGCCGTCGAGGTGGTGCATGTGCCGGCCACGCCCTCGTCCGGGACGGATACCGAAGCGGCGGCGCGGGCGTTGCTCGCCGCCCGTGCCGACCTGCTGCTGTTCGCCGGCGGCGACGGCACCGCGCGCGACATCTGTCGGGCTGTCGCTACGGCGCTGCCGGTACTCGGCATTCCGGCCGGCGTGAAGATGCATTCCGGCGTGTTTGCGGTGACGCCGCGGGCGGCCGCCGAGATCGTGCGCCTCCTGGTGGAGGGGGAGCTCGTGCTGGTGGACGTGGCAGACGTGCGCGACATCGACGAAGCCGCGCTGCGCGAAGGCCGGGTCCATGCCCGCCATTACGGCGAGTTGCGGGTGCCGGCCGAAGGACGCTACCTGCAGCAGGTGAAGTGCAACGGCCGCGAGGTCGAGGCCCTGGTGTTGCAGGAAATTGCGGCCGACATCACTGAGCGCATGCAGGAGGGCGGGCGCTGGCTGATCGGCCCCGGGCGCACGCCGGCGGCCGTGATGGAGGCCTTGGGCCTGCCCAACACGCTGCTGGGCATCGACGTGGTGGAGCATGGGCGCCTGCTGGCCGCCGATGCCGATGCGGCCACGCTGGAGCGGCTGGTGGCCGAGTGCCCGGCCGCTTGCCGCCTCGTGCTCAGTCCCACCGGTGGCCAGGGCATGTTGCTGGGGCGTGGCAACCAGCAACTGACGCCCGCCGTGCTGCGGGCCATCGGCCGCGAGCGGCTGGTGGTGGTGGCCACGCATGAAAAGCTTTCAGCCTTGCAGGGCCGGCCGCTGCTGATGGACGTGCCGGATGCCGCGCTCGAGACCGCGCTCACCGGGCTGGTCGAGGTGGTCTCCGGCTATCACCACCATCTGCTGTACCGCCTGGCGGCACATGCCTGAGGTATGCGCGATGGCACAAAAGAAAACGGCCGCTTGCGCGGCCGTTTTGCTGTGCAGTCTGCCCCTTACATGATCTGGGCGTTCTGCAGCGCCTGGATGCGGGCTTCCAGCGGCGGGTGGCTCATGAACAGCTTGGCGAGGCTGAAGCCTTCACGCTGGCCTTCGGTGATGGCCAGTGCCGTCATTTCCGCCGGCATCTGGTCGGGCAGTTCGTGCTCGGCCTGCAGGCGGCGCAGCGCGTTGATCATGCTCTGCTTGCCCGCCAGCTGGGCACCGGCGATGTCGGCGCGGTACTCGCGATGGCGCGAGAACCACATGACGATGGCCGAGGCCAGGATGCCGAGCACAATGTCGGCGATGATGCTGGTGACGTAGTAGGCGATGCCCGGGCCTTCCTCGTTCTTGAACACCACGCGGTCGACGAAGTTGCCGATGATGCGCGAGAAGAACATCACAAAGGCGTTCACCACGCCCTGGATCAGGGACAGCGTGACCATGTCGCCGTTGGCAACGTGGCCGATCTCGTGGCCGAGCACGGCCTTCACTTCATCGCGGCTCATGCGCTGCAAGAGGCCGGTGGACACGGCCACCAGCGCGGCGTTCTTGTTCCAGCCGGTGGCAAAGGCATTGGACTGGTAGCTCGGGAAGATGCCGACTTCCGGCATCTTGATGCCGGCCTTGGCCGACAGGTCCTGCACGGTGGACACCAGCCAGCGCTCTTCCTCGGTGCGCGGGTTTTCAATCAGCTGGGTGCCGGTGGTGCGCTTGGCCATCCACTTCGACAGGAACAGCGAGACCAGCGAGCCGGCCATGCCGAACACGAAGCAGAACACCAGCAGGTTTTGCAGGTTGAGGGTGTTGCCGGCGCCGTGGGTTGAACCGACTCCCAGAATGCTGAGCACGATGCCGGCCACCACCAGAACGGCGAGGTTGGTCATCAGGAACAGGAAGATGCGGAACATGGGCTGGGGTACTCCTTGCGGTTGGACGGCCAACGGGCCGTGATGCACGCAAGCTAGGGCCGGCGCCATGCCATTTCAAGGAAAAAATTGTGTCCGGATCGTGAAAAGCGCTGGAAAAACAGGGAGGTGCACTGTTGCGGTGCCACCTCCCGTGCGTCTCCGCCTCAGGCAGTGCCGTGGCGCTGGCGATAGCCTTCCAGGAAGCGGGCAATGCGGGTGATGGCCTCTTTCAGGTCTTCCTTGTTGGGCAGGAAAACCACGCGGAAGTGGTCGGGCTGCGGCCAGTTGAAGCCGCTGCCCTGCACCAGCAGCACCTTTTCCGCCTGCAGCAACTCCAGGATGAAGTCCTGGTCGTTGGCAATCGGGTAGACCTTGGGGTCCAGGCGCGGAAACAGGTAAAGCGCGCCCTCGGGCTTCACACAGGAGACACCGGGGATGGCATTGAGCATTTCCCAGGCCAGGTTGCGCTGCTCGTAGAGGCGGCCGCCGGGGCGGATCAGGTCGTTGATGCTCTGGTAGCCGCCGAGTGCCGTCTGGATGGCGTTCTGTGCCGGCACGTTGGCACAGAGGCGCATCGAGGCCAGCATGTCCAGGCCCTCGATATAGTCCTTCGCGGCGGCCTTGTTGCCGCTGACCATGAGCCAGCCGGAACGGAAACCGGCCACGCGGTAGGACTTGGAGAGGCCGTTGAAGGTCACTGTCAGCAGGTCCGGGGCGAGGGTGGCCAGGCAGGTGTGCTGGGCCTCGTCGTAGAGGATCTTGTCGTAGATCTCGTCGGC
>DAIRDY010000071.1:0-10286 GCA_036795935.1 Moraxellaceae bacterium
TCAGTTGGTAGAGTCCCAGATTGTGATTCTGGTCGTCGTGGGTTCGAGTCCCATCGACCACCCCATTTTTTGCAGTGCCGGCGTTGCAATTTGAACGCCACTGCCGTAAGGTTCGCGCCGCTCCGGAAACGGGGTTGTGCAGCTGACACGGGTCGTTAGCTCAGCCGGTAGAGCAGCGGACTCTTAATCCGTTGGTCGTTGGTTCGATCCCAACACGACCCACCAAATGCGACGGTCACCCGTCATAAAAAAGGCGCCTTCAAGGCGCCTTTTTTATTGCTTCGGGATATGAGGCGGGCAGGCCTGCGGGCGGGCTTTCCTTCTGGTCTTCATTCCTTATAATGCCGGTCTTTTCGCGATCATGACGGCCGGGGCCCTGTCCCCGACGGTCCCCCAGAACACAGAGGATGCCATGCAAGTTTCCGTTGAAATCACCTCCAGTCTCGAGCGCCGCATGACCATCAGCGTGCCGGCCGACCGCGTCGACAGCGAGGTCAACGAGCGCATCAGCAAGACCGCGCGCAGCGTGCGCATGGATGGCTTCCGTCCCGGCAAGGTGCCGCTGGCCGTGGTCAAGAAGCGTTTCGGCGCCAGCATCCGCCAGGAAGCGCTGGGCGACCTGATCCGCGACTGCTTCTATGAGGCCGTGACGCAGGAAAAGCTGAATCCGGCCGGCATGCCCACCATCGAGTCGATCAAGGACGAGGGCGGCGACAATGTGGCGTTCGTTGCCAGCTTCGAAATCTATCCGGAAGTGAAGGTGGGCGGCTTTGCCGGCATCACTGTCGAGCGTCCGGTCGCCGAAGTGACTGATGCCGATGTCGAGAAGATGATCGACACCCTGCGTCGCCAGCGTGCCAGCTGGACCGAAACTGCCGATGCAGCGAAGGACGGTGACCGTCTCGACATCGACTTCGACGGCAGCGTCGACGGTGAGGCCTTCGAGGGTGGCAGCGCCAAGGGCTTCAGCCTGGTGCTGGGTTCCAAGCGCATGATTCCCGGTTTTGAAGACCAGCTGGTGGGTGCCAAGGCCGGCGAAGAGCGCAGCCTGAACGTGACCTTCCCGGCCGACTACCAGGCCGAGGCCCTGCAGGGCAAGGCTGCCGTGTTCAAGGTCAAGGTGAACAAGGTGCAGACGCCGGTGCTGCCCGAGATCAACGAAGAGTTCATCAAGGCCTTTGGCATTGCTGATGGCGGCATCGAGAAGTTCCGTGCCGACGTGCGCAAGAACATGGAGCGCGAGCTCAAGCAGGCGATCAAGACCAACGTCAAGAACCAGGCTTTCGATGGCCTCGTCAAGGCGAATGCCATGGACCTGCCCAAGGCCCTGGTCAGCAGCGAGATCCAGCGTCAGCGCGAGAACATGCTGCGCCAGTTCGGCGGCAACGCCAAGAACATCAAGCTGGACATGCTGCCGGACGAACTGTTCGCCGAGCAGGCCCGTCGTGCCGTGACCCTGGGTCTGCTGGTGACCGAAATCATCAAGTCGGCCGAGCTCAAGGTGGACCCGCTGCGCGTCAAGGGGCTGATCGACGAGATTGCCGAAAGCTATGAAACCCCGGCCGACGTGGTGAACTGGTACTACGGCAACAAGGAGCAGCTGCAGCAGGTCGAGGCCGTGGTGCTGGAAGACCAGGTGGTGGAGCACATCCTGGCCGGCGCCCAGGTCAGCGACAAGCCGACTGCCTACGAAGACGTGCTGCGCGCCCAGCAGCAGCGCTGATCCCCTCCGCTGTCCTCCTCCGCCGCCTGCCCGCATCCGCGGGTGGGCGGACGTGACGGCTTTGCGGCCTTGACCGCGTGCCCCGCTCTCTCCGACACTCCCGGTAGCAGTACCCGCCCGGCCGTGGACTGTGGTGCCATCGGCGCCCGCCGGCCGTCTCTTCCGGACAGCAGTTTCAAGGACACAGCATGACCCATCTGATCACCCCCCATGCCGGCCTGGTGCCGCCCCAGAATCTCGGCCTCGTGCCGATGGTGGTGGAGCAGTCGGCCCGTGGCGAGCGCGCCTTCGACATCTATTCCCGGCTGCTCAAGGAGCGCGTCATCTTCATCGTCGGTCCCATCGAGGACCAGATGGCCAACCTCGTCGTGGCCCAGCTGCTGTTCCTCGAGTCCGAGAACCCGGACAAGGACATCCATCTCTATATCAACTCGCCGGGTGGCTCGGTGACGGCCGGCATGGCCATCTACGACACCATGCAGTTCATCAAGCCGGATGTCTCCACCATCTGCGTCGGCCAGGCGGCGTCCATGGGCGCCTTCCTGCTCGCGGCCGGGCATAAGGGCAAGCGCTACTGCCTGCCCAATTCGCGCGTGATGATCCATCAGCCGCTGGGTGGCTTCCAGGGCCAGGCCTCCGACATCGCCATCCATGCCCAGGAAATCCTGAAGATCAAGGCGCGCCTGAACGAGCTGCTGGCGCACCATACCGGCCAGTCGCTGGAGCAGATCGAGCGTGACACCGACCGCGACAACTTCCTGAGCGCGGACGATGCCCGTGCGTACGGATTGGTGGACAACGTGCTGGACAAGCGCCCCTGAGGCGCCGAAGTTTTTTGAAGAGGCAACAACATGAGCGATGAACGCAAGGGCGACGGCAAGCTGCTGTTCTGCTCCTTCTGCGGCAAGAGCCAGCATGAAGTGACCAAGCTCATCGCCGGTCCGTCGGTGTACATCTGCAACGAGTGTGTGGACCTGTGCAACGACATCATCCGCGAAGAGCTGCCCGAGGAGGGCGGCGACAAGGGTGGCGACAAGCTGCCCACGCCGCACGAGATCAAGCACACGCTGGATGACTATGTCATCGGCCAGGACAAGGCCAAGAAAGTGCTGGCCGTGGCGGTGTACAACCACTACAAGCGCCTGCGCGCCGGCATGAAGAAAGCGGTGGGCGGCAAGCATGGCCCCGAGGTCGAGCTGTCCAAGAGCAACATCCTGCTCATCGGCCCCACCGGCTCGGGCAAGACGCTGCTGGCGGAAACGCTGGCGCGCCTGCTCAACGTGCCGTTCACGATTGCCGATGCCACCACGCTGACCGAAGCCGGCTATGTCGGCGAGGACGTGGAGAACATCATCCAGAAGCTCTTGCAGAAATGCGATTACGACGTTGAAAAGGCCCAGACCGGCATCGTCTACATCGACGAGATCGACAAGATCTCGCGCAAGAGCGACAACCCGTCCATCACCCGTGACGTGTCGGGCGAGGGCGTGCAGCAGGCCCTGCTCAAGCTGATCGAGGGCACGGTGGCCTCGGTGCCGCCGCAGGGCGGCCGCAAGCACCCGCAGCAGGAGTTCCTGCAGGTCGACACCTCGAACATCCTGTTCATCTGCGGTGGTGCCTTTGCCGGTCTCGACAAGGTCATCCGCAACCGTTCCGAGCAGGGCGGCATCGGCTTCAGTGCCACCGTCAAGAGCAAGGAAGAGAACAAGAACCTGGGTGAGGTGTTCAAGGACGTCGAGCCGGAAGACCTGATCAAGTTCGGCCTGATTCCCGAGTTCGTCGGCCGCCTGCCGGTGATCGCCACGCTCGAGGAATTGAGCGAGGACGCGCTGATGCAGATCCTGACCGAGCCGCGCAACGCCCTCACCAAGCAGTACCAGAAGCTGTTTGCAATGGAAGGGGTGGAGCTGGAGTTCCGCAACGAGGCGCTGCGTGCCGTGGCGCATCGCGCCATGGAGCGCAAGACCGGTGCCCGCGGCCTGCGCTCCATCCTGGAAGGCACGCTGCTGGCCACCATGTACGACCTGCCCTCGCAGGAGAACGTGTCCAAGGTGGTGGTTGATGAAAAAACCATCGCCGGCGAGGCCGATCCCCTGCTGATCTACGAGAGCCCCGAGCCCGTGGCCCCCAAGGCCATGCCGGAGTAAGCGGCGGCAGAAATTCAAAAAAGGGCCTTTGGGCCCTTTTTTGATGCCAAAAATGCGGTTTTACCCCGCTTTTTACCCCCGTGCCCTTGTAATTGCGGAAGTCATGCCTCAAACATTAAGGCAGTTCGCGGGCCTGCCATGGCGATGCTGCATGGCGGCCGTCGGCCCGCCCTTCGCGAGGACATTTCCGCATGTACGACGAAAACCGGCTTCTCGATCTTCCCTTGCTGCCGCTGCGCGACGTGGTGGTCTATCCGCACATGGTCATCCCGCTGTTTGTCGGCCGCGAGAAGTCCATTCATGCGCTTGAGGTGGCCATGGCTGCCAGCAAGCAGATCTTTCTGGTGGCACAGAAGGATGCCGCCGATGACGATCCCCAGCAGGACGGCCTGTATGCCATCGGTACCGTCTCCACCATCCTGCAGTTGCTGAAGCTGCCCGACGGCACCGTCAAGGTGCTGGTCGAGGGCAACTTCCGCGCCAGTGTCGACAGCGTCAGTGACACCGGCAGTTATCACATGGCCACCGTGCGCGAGGTCGAGGCGCCGCGCCTGCGCGAAAGCGAGGCCGGCATGCTGGTGCGCTCGCTGCTCTCGCAGTTCGACCAGTACGTGAAGCTGTCGAAGAAGGTGGCGCCCGAAGTGCTGACCTCGGTGTCCAGCATCGAAGAGCCGTCGCGCCTGGCCGACACCATCTCTGCCCATCTCTCCCTGCGTCTCGAGGAAAAGCAGCAACTGCTCGAGCACAACGACATCCATGCCCGCATCGAGCAGCTGATGGCCTTCATGGAGTCGGAGATCGACATCCTCAAGGTGGAAAAGCGCATCCGCGGCCGTGTCAAGAAACAGATGGAGAAGAGCCAGCGCGAGTACTACCTGAACGAGCAGATGAAGGCCATCCAGAAAGAGCTGGGTGATATCGGTGGCGGCGAGGGCGAGAACGAGCTGGCCGAGATCGAGGGCCGCATCGGCAAGGCCGGCATGCCGGCCGAGGCCAAGAAGAAGGTCGAGGCCGAGCTCAAGAAACTGAAGATGATGTCGCCGATGTCGGCCGAAGCCACGGTCGTGCGCGGCTATATCGACTGGATGCTGGGTGTGCCCTGGAAAAAGCGCAGCAAGGTCGTGATCGACCTGAAGAAGGCGCGCGACATCCTGGATGCCGACCACTACGGGCTGGAAGAGGTCAAGGAACGCATCCTCGAGTACCTCGCCGTGCAGTCCCGTGTGAAGAAGCTGCAGGGCCCGGTGCTCTGCCTGGTCGGCCCGCCGGGGGTTGGCAAGACCTCGCTCGGCCAGTCGATTGCCAAGGCCACCAACCGCCAGTTCGTGCGCATGGCGCTGGGCGGCGTGCGTGACGAGGCCGAGATCCGCGGCCATCGCCGCACCTATATCGGCTCCATGCCGGGCAAGCTGATCCAGAAGCTGTCCAAGGTGGGCGTGAAGAATCCGCTGTTCCTGCTCGACGAGATCGACAAGATGGGCGTCGACATGCGCGGTGATCCGGCCTCGGCGCTGCTCGAGGTGCTGGATCCGGAGCAGAACGGCACTTTTAACGACCATTACCTTGAGGTCGACTACGACCTGTCCGAGGTGATGTTCATCTGCACGGCCAACTCCATGAACATCCCGGCGCCGCTGCTGGACCGCATGGAAGTCATCCGCCTGCCCGGTTACACCGAGGACGAGAAGGTCAATATCGCCCGCCAGTACCTGGTGCCGCGCCAGATCCAGGGCGCCGGGCTCAAGGCCGGCGAGGTCGAGATCACGCCCGAGGCCATTCGCGACCTGATCCGTTACTACACGCGCGAGGCCGGGGTGCGTGGCCTCGAGCGCGAGATCGCCAAGGTCTGCCGCAAGGTGGTGAAAGAGGCCGTGCAGGGCAGCAGCAAGGGCCTGGTGACGGTGACGCCGGAGGTGCTCGAGCAGTATTCCGGCGTGCGCAAGTTCAATTACGGCAAGGCCGAGGAAAAGGACCAGGTGGGGCAGGTGACCGGCCTTGCCTGGACCCAGGTCGGTGGCGAATTGCTGACCATCGAGGCGGTGGCGGTGCCCGGCAAGGGCCGGCACACCAAGACCGGTTCGCTGGGCGACGTGATGCAGGAATCCATCACGGCGGCGCTGACCGTGGTGCGCTCACGCTCGCGCCTGCTCGGCATTCCGGTCGACTTCCACGAAAGCCACGACATCCATATCCATATCCCGGAAGGCGCCACGCCGAAGGATGGCCCCAGCGCCGGTATCGGCATGTGTACCGCCATCGTCTCGGTGCTGACCGGGATTCCGGTGCGTGCCGACGTGGCCATGACAGGCGAGATCACCTTGCGTGGCCAGGTGCTGCCTATCGGCGGACTCAAGGAGAAGTTGCTGGCGGCACATCGCGGCGGCATCAAGACGGTCATCATTCCTGATGAAAATGTGCGTGATCTCAAGGAGATACCGGACAATATCAAACAGGACCTCAACATCCGTGCGGTGAAGTGGATTGACGAGGTGCTGGCCATTGCGCTGACCCGGTTGCCCGAGCCCTTGCCGGAATCGGCGCCCGCGGCCCTGGTTGTCAAGAAAGACGACGAGGAAAGTGACGATCGTCTGAGCAAGCATTGATTTTTCCGGGCTGTGCAGCCTTTCACAAACCCCGGGGAAGCAAGCCGTTTTGTCGTCCGACGCGCGGCTTGACCCCCCCGGGGGCCGTTGTTATAAAGGGCGCTCGTTTTTTGCGGCCTGCCATTTGCCCGTCGCGCCTTAACGATTTCTCTCTACGAAAAATGGATCCGATAACAAGGGGATTGACGTGAACAAATCCGAACTCATTGATGCCATCGCCGCCAGCGCCGATATCACCAAGGCTGACGCTGGTCGTGCGCTGGACGCCGCCGTCGAGGCCATCACCCAGGCACTCAAGGCCGGCGATCAGGTCACCCTGGTGGGCTTCGGCACTTTCCTTGTGAAAGAGCGTGCCGAGCGCACCGGCCGCAATCCGCAGACCGGCAAGGAAATCAAGATTGCTGCCTCCAAGGTCCCGGGCTTCAAGGCCGGCAAGGGCCTCAAGGATGCCGTCAACTGATTGACGGTTTGGCATGCGGCGCATGCCGTGCCGGAGTTGTGATGCATCTGTGAAAAGCGCGCCTCTCCGGCGCGCTTTTTTTTGTAGCGCTGCCTGTTGGCAGCGCCGGCTTTTTCGAGGAAGAGGAAATGGACGGCTTTCGTAGCATGATCAAGGGCTGGCTGGGCAAGACATTGCTTGTCCTGTTCATGGTGCCTTTCGCCTTTGTCGGTCTGGAGTCCTATTTCGGTGGTGGCGGCCGGGTGATTGTTGCCAAGGTCAACGGCGAGAAGCTCTACCAGAACGAAGTGGACATGGTGGTGGAGCGTCAGCGTCAGCGCCTGATGGAAGAGGCGGCCCAGGCCGGGCGCAGTGCCTCGGACATCGACGTTGCCAAGTTGCGCAAGAGCGTGCTTGACGACCTGGTGACGCGCCTGCTGCTGACCCAGGAGTCCCAGCGCATCGGCTACCTCGTTTCCGACGCCACCGTGTTCAAGATGATTCGCGAGGTGCCAGCCTTCCAGGAGGACGGCAAGTTCAACCAGGCGCGCTACGAGATGATGTTGCGCCAGATTGGCGAGAATCCTGCCACCTATCCGGCCAAGGCCCGTCAGGAGCTGGCTTACTCCATGCTGATTGCCGGCATGGGGCAGAGCGGGTTCCTCACCCGTACCGAGCTTGAGCGCCTCTCGGCGCTGGAAACCCAGCGTCGTGACATTCATTTCGCCAGCATTCCCGCTGCCCGCTTCCTCGATCAGGTCTCGGTGACGGATGACGAGGTCAAAACATATTACGAGGCCAACCCCAAGCGCTTCACGACCGAGGAAACCGTGGCGCTGGATTACCTGACGCTGCGCCGCGACGACCTGTTGCCGCGCATCCAGGTCAGCGAGGAGGAGCTGCAGGAGCGCTATCAGGAGAAGCTCAAGGAACTGGCGGCCGAAGAGCAGCGTCAGGGTCAGCACATCTTGCTGGCCGCCGAGGGGGGCAATGATGACGAACTGCTGAAGAAGATGCAGGGCATCGAGCAGCGTGCACGTGCCGGTGAAGACTTTGCCAAGCTGGCCCGCGAGTTCTCCCAGGATCCGGGCTCGGTGGCCAGCGGTGGCGACCTCGGCATGGCTGGTCGCGGCCAGTTTGTTCCTGCGTTCGAAGCCGCACTGTTCAGCCTGAAGACTGGCGAGATCTCGGCCCCGGTAAAAACGGAGTTCGGTTATCACCTGATCAAGCTGAACCGTATCCAGAAGACTGATGCCCCGGCGTTTGCCAGCTTGCGCGCGACGCTGGAAACCGAAGTGCGCCAGGCCAAGGTCGAGGAGCTCTTTGTTGAGCAAACCGACAAGCTGGATGCGGCGGTATACGAGTCGGCCGACCTGCAGGAGCCGGCACGCAGTGCCGGCCTGCCGCTGGCCAGCACGGTACCGTTTACCGCTCGCGGCGGGGCAGGCATTGCTGCTGACCGCAAGGTGATCGAGGCGGCTTTCTCGGATGACCTCATCAAAGATGGCAAGAGCTCGCAGGGCATACACATGAACGACGGCAGCGTGGTCTGGGTGCGTGTGCGCGAGCACAAGCCGGCCGTGCTGCGTCCGCTCGAGCAGCTGACGGCGGAAATCCGCAACCAGCTGATGATCGACAAGGCACGCGCGCAGTCGCAGCAGGTGGCCGAGGCGGCAGCCAAGGCAGTGGCCGACGGTACGCCGATGGCGGAAGTGGCAGTGGCCCACAACCTGAAGTGGGTGGACCTGCCGGAGGCCGACCGTCGCACGCAGATGCCGGGCCTGGAACTGTTGCGTACGGCTTTCCATCTGCCGCATCCGGCACCGGGCAAGGTGTCGGTGCAGGCCGTGGAAATGGGCAGTGGTTATGGTCTTGTGGCGGTAAGCAAGGTCAGCGCTGGTGTCGCCAACAGCGAGACGATTGGCCAGATGCGTGGCGTGTTGTCCGAGAGCCGCAGCCAGCAGGAATTCCAGGACTATGTGGAATACCTGCGCGCGGCCGGCAAGGTGCGCACCTATCTCAAGGAAGAGCGTCGCGACTAAGCCGACCCCCATAAAAAAGCCCGCTTACGCGGGCTTTTTTATGGGCAAAAATCGCGCGGTCAGACCTGGTCCAGTGCCGGCATGGCCACGGTGTTGAAGCCGCCGTCCACATACAGGATTTCGCCCGAGATGCCGGAAGCCAGATCGGAGCAGAGGAAGGCGGCGGCGTTGCCCACTTCCTCGATGGTGACATTGCGACGCAGCGGTGTGGCTGCCTCGTTGTAGCCCAGCATCTTGCGGAAATCCTTGATGCCGCTGGCGGCCAGCGTCCGGATCGGGCCTGCCGAGATGCCGTTGACGCGGATGCCAATGGGGCCGAGGCTGGAGGCGAGGTAGCGCACATTGGCTTCCAGCGAGGCCTTGGCCAGGCCCATCACGTTGTAGTTGGGCACCACGCGTTCGGCACCGAGATAGGTCAGTGTCAGCAGCGAACCGTTGCGGCCTTCCAGCAGCTTCTTGCCGGCCTGGGCGAGGGCGCCGAAGCTGAACGAGCTGATGTCGTGGGCAATGCGGAAGCCCTCGCGTGTGGTGACGTCCACATAGTTGCCGTCAAGTTCGTGGCCCGGGGCATAGCCCACCGAGTGCACGATCACGTCGAGGCCGTCCCAGGCCTTGCCCAGCTCGCTGAACAGCGCAGTGATTTCGTCGTCGCTGGCCACGTCGCAGGGAAAGGTGAGGGTCGAGCCGAAGTGCTGGGCAAACTCTTCCACGCGAGGCTTGAGCTTTTCGTTCTGGTAGGTGAAGGCCAGCTCGGCACCCTCGCGGTGCATGGCCTGGGCAATGCCGTAGGCAATCGACAGCTTGCTGGCGACGCCCACAATCAGCACACGCTTGCCACTCATGAATCCCATGGTCTTCTCCGTTCATGTCGTCAGTGACCCGAAGGTCGGGATTATAGGAACGCCCGCATGGCGTGACGACGATAGCCATGCGCGCTTTGCAACGGTTTGTGTCAGGCGCTGTCCACGGCCAGGGCGGCCTTGAGCAGTGCGCGTGTGTACTCATGCGCGGGAGCGCGGAACAGCGCCTCCGTTTCCTGGCACTCCAGCATCCGGCCATGCCGCAGCACCATGATGCGGTGTGCCAGCGCGCGTACCACTTTCAGGTCGTGGCTGATGAACAGGCAGGCGAAGCCATGCTCCGCCTGCAGGCGCCGCAGCAGTTCGACGATCTGCTTCTGCACGCTGCGGTCCAGCGCCGAGGTCGGTTCGTCGAGCACGATGAGTCGCGGCTTGAGCACCAGGGCACGGGCAATGGCGATGCGCTGGCGCTGGCCCCCGGAGAACTCGTGCGGATAGCGGTGGCGCACGGCCGGGTCCAGGCCGACGTCGT
>DAIRDY010000072.1:0-8904 GCA_036795935.1 Moraxellaceae bacterium
TTCGCCATGCTGCTGTCAGCGTGGCACCCGCCGCCAGTTTTGCAAGTGGCAGGCGCTTGGTGAGCCTTGATCCGGGACGGAGTGCTGCGCCCCCTGAATCAGTCGGAGTGAAGAACGAGACGCCCTGGCAGAGTGCTGGTGCAGGCGTTGCCAGGTGCCCCGCTAGCGCTCGAGGCGGAGCAGGCGGCCGGCGCCGGAATCGGTGAGCAGGTAGAGCCAGCCGTCCGGGCCCTGGCGCACGTCGCGGATGCGCTCGCCGTAGCCGCTGAGCAGGGCCTGGCGGCCGATCACGCGGTCGCCGTCGAGCTGCAGCCGCCACAGCGCCTGGCCGGCGAGCGCGCCGCTGAACAGGTTGCCCTGCCAGCCCGGATAGCGGTTGCCGGTGTAGAAGGCGAGGCCGCTGGGCGCGATCGAGGTCGGGATCCAGTAGGTGACGGGGTCGGTCATGCCGGGCGCGCGCGGGCCTTCGCCGATGGGGCGGCAGCTCACGTATTCGCAGCCGTGGCTGACCACCGGCCAGCCGTAGTTGCCGCCGGCGCGCACCCGGTTGATCTCGTCGCCCCCCTGCGGCCCGTGCTCGCTGATCCACAGCTCGCCGGTGACCGGATGCAGCGCGGCGCCCTGCGGATTGCGGTGGCCGAGGCTCCAGATTTCAGGCAGCGCACCGGCGGTGGTCACGAAAGGATTGTCGGCCGGCACGCGGCCGTCGGCGTGGATGCGCACCACCTTGCCGTGGTGGTGGGCCAGGCTCTGCGCCTTGTCGCGCTCGCTGGCACGCTGGCGGTCACCGAGCGTGACGAACAGCGTGCCGTCGCGCGCGAACACCAGGCGGCCGCCGAAATGACCGCTGCTGTCGACCTTGGGCTGCTGCTGGAAGATCACCTGCACAGACTCCAGCCGGCGCGCATCGGCACTCAGGGTGCCGCGCGCCACCGCGAGGCTGTTCACGCGGCCGTCGGCCGCGGTGTAGCTGAGGTAGACCCGCCGGTTGCCGGCGAAGTCCGGGTCCGTCACGACATCGAGCAGGCCGCCCTGGCCGCCGGCGGCAATCCCCGGCAGGCCGGCCAGCGGCGGTGACACGCTGCCGTCGCGCGTGATGTGGCGCAGCCGGCCCGGGCGTTCGGTGACCAGCATGCTGGCGTCGGGCAGGAAGGCGAGGCCCCAGGGGTGCTCCAGGTCGCGTGCCACCGTCACCACTTTCAGGCCGTCGAAGACCGGCACCTTTTCCGGCCGCGAACGCTCGCGCGCCTCGCCGGCCGCCGGCAGCAGCGCACAGGCGGCCAGCAGCAGGCCGGACAGCATGAGGGGGGAACGGAAGGCAGTCATGCGGGTCTCCACGGGGCTGCATGCGGCGAGTGGATGGCGGGTGAAAACACCTCAGGTGGCGCGACGCATCACGCTGACACGATGGCCGTGGTGTTCCCGTTCTTCTAGCAGCGTCCAGCCGCGGCGCGCGTAGAAGTCCTGCTGGTCTTCTGTAAACAGGAACAGCTCGGCAAAGCCCAGGGCGCGTGCCTGCGTGACGATGGCCGCCGTCAGCGCCTGACCGACGCCGCGCCCGCGCGCGGTCTCTGTCACCAGCACATTGGCCAGCCAGGGCGACCACGGTGCCGCGCCGTCCATGTCGTCGGCAACGAGGCTGGCGCTGCCCAGCAAGGCGTCGTTCGCATCCAGCGCGAGCAGTGTCAGCGGCAAGCCTGTCGCGGTGGCATGACACGTGAATTCGGCCTCCCACTCTGCCAGCGTCATGCCCGGATGCGCGGCCTGCCATTGCGGATGATGGCGCCGCGCCAGTTCGTGCAGGCGGTGGGGCTGCTCGTGGAGCGGAACAATGCGCATGGCGGGCTCAGAACTTGAGGTTGGGACGGAAAATCACGGTGAAGTCGTCGGCATCGGGATCGACGAGCGTGCCGCGGTACTTGGCGTCGTCTTCGTAGACCAGGCCGACATCGAGCACGAGCGCGAAGCGGCGGCGCGGAAAGGGAATCTTGCGGCCGAGGGTGATTTCCTGGCGCAGGAAGCGCAGCGTGCGGCGGTCGACTTCGGTCAGGGTCTCCAGCGTGGAGTTGGTGAGGAAACTGAGCAGCGGGCCGGCGTAATCCAGGTTGCTGCGGCGCAGGCCGATGAAGGCGACGTCGACGATGTCGGGGTTGCCGTGGTTCTTCACGCCGATGCGGAAGCTCCAGCTCAGTTTTTCGTTGTCACTCTGGCGCTCGCCTTTCAGCTTCCACTCCAGCTCCCACCAGTCGTCATCGATCAGCACGTTGTTGCGGATGTGCTTCTTGCCGGCGGAGACGAGATAACCCATGTAGGCGCGGTTGTCGGCATCGGCGCGTGCGCCCGGTGGCGTGAAGCTCATCGCACTGCCGAGAAAGGCGGAAATCGCCCAAGGCTCCTGGAAGCCGGCGGTCAGGCCCTCCAGCACGTTCAGCGAGTTGCCGCCCACCTCGCCGATCTCGAAGTCGCCGTAGAAGCCGGGCTCGTGTTTTTTCAGCCAGCTGCCAAGCGCCGGCATCGGATACACGCTGGCCTCCAGCATGAACACGTCGGGCGTCAGGGACTCGCGCAGGAGGCGGCGGTAGACCTCGACTTCACGCAAGGCGCCGCCCTCGGGCAGACCGCCTGCGTGCAGCGGGATTTCGATGCCGAGGCTGGAGTAGTACGGGTCGAGCTCATACAGCCATTCGTAGCGGCGGGCGCTGGCGGACGGGGCGGTGGCGACTTCAGCGGCGGTGACGGGCGCGCCGGCTATCGGTGCTGATGCTGTCGCCCCGGCACTCGCGGCCGGCGATGACGCCGGCACAGGCGCCGTGTCGGCGCGCAGCAACGGGCTGGCAGTTGCCAGCGTGAACAGCAGCAGGGAAAAAAGACGCAAGGGCATGGCGTTCAGCGGGCAGGCGGCGGGCGACGGCATGTGCCCGCAGGCCTGCAGTAAAGCTGGCGCGCCCGGCGCTGGCAATGCCGCAACCTGGCGAATGCCTGTGCACAGGGCGCAGTCGCCGTAGTGCGGCCCGTGCACGTGTGTCGGGCAGTCAGGCTGGTCGCCGTGACCGCGCCCGGCAGCTCACTCCCACCAGGGATAGAACGGCGGCATCTGGCTGGCGCGGCCCTGATAGGCCGGATCACGCTTTTCGAGGAAGGACTGCACGCCTTCCTTGCCGTCGTCGAGGCTGGTGTAGAACATCGCCAGCGACTCCACCTTGTGCGCCTCGCGCGGATGTTCTTCGGCGCTGTTGCGATAGAGCATCTGCCGCATCAGCGCCACCGACACCGGCGAACGGTTGGTGATGCAGCGGCGGGCGAGCGCCATGGCCTCGTCCAGCAGTTTTTCCGGCGGCACCACGGCCTTCACCAGGCCGCCGCGCAGGGCTTCGGCGGCATCGAGGATGTCGCCGCTGTACACCCATTCCAGTGCCTGCGGCAGGCCGACGATGCGCGGCAGGAACCAGGTCGAGCAGGCCTCCGGCACCACGCCGATCTTGCCGAACACGAAACCGATGCGGGCTTTTTCCGAGGCGATGCGGAAGTCCATGGCCAGGGTCATGGTTGCGCCAATGCCGACAGCGGCGCCGTTGATGGCGGCGATCACCGGCTTCTTGCAGTCGTAGATGGCCAGCGTGACGCGGCCGCCGGTGTCGCGCACGCCGCGCTGGATGGCGGGCGTGGTCAGGCGCTCGTGCATGTCGGCCATGGTCGGCTGCTGCGTTTCGTCCAGCCCGAACACATTGCCCGGCACCGACAGGTCCATGCCGGCGCAGAAGGCGCGACCGGCGCCCGTGACGACGATGGCGCGCACCGCGTCATCCTCGCTCGCGGCGCGGAAGGTGGCCTCGAGTTCGTCGGCCATGTCGACAGTGAAAGCATTGAGCTGGTCGGGACGGTTCAGCGTCAGCACGAGGATGCCGTCTTCGAGGCGGGTGGCGAGCGTGGTCAGGGCGGTCATGGGGCTTCTCCGGAAAAGTGCTCCTTTGTAGCACCGATGGGCGAGGCACAGAACCGCCGCCCGGGACGATGAACCGGCATTCGGGGCCAGTGCATCTGGCCCGCCGGCACATGCAATCGCCGGACGGGCTTGCTAGAGTCCGGCCTCGTTTTGCGCCCTTCCTGCGCGCAGCACCCATAGTCTTTAGGGTTCGCTTGCCGAGCTCGTCCGTCGAGGTAGCCATGCACGTCCTGATCGTCCACGCCCATCCCGAACCGCAATCGTTCACCACCTCGATGATGAAGACGGCCGTGGCCGACCTCACGGCTGCCGGTCACAGCGTCGAGGTGTCGGACCTCTATGCGATGAACTGGAATCCGGTGGCGTCGGCAGACGACTTTGCCGGCCGCAAGAATCCGGAATACCTGGTGTATGCGCTGGAGCAGCGCCACGGCTACGAGAACGGCACGATTGCCGCCGACATCGCCGCCGAAGTGGAAAAAGTGAAGCGCGCCGACCTCATCATGCTGAGCTTTCCGCTGTACTGGTTTTCGGTGCCGGCCATCATGAAGGGCTGGATCGACCGCGTGCTGATTTCCGGTGTTTGCTACGGCGGCCTGCGCTTCTACAACAACGGCGGCCTGAAGGGGAAAAAGGCCGTGCTCAGCTTCACGCTCGGCGGGCGCGAGCACATGTTCGGCGACGGCGCCATCCACGGCGAACTCGACGTGATGCTGCGTCCGGTGCTGCGCGGCACGCTGGCCTATGTCGGCTGCGAGGTGCTGCCCTTCTTCGCCGGCTACCACATTCCCTATCTCAAGCCCGAGGCGCGCGAGGCCGTCATGGCCGACTACCGGCGCTGGCTCGCCGGCCTCGAGGCCGCGACGCCGCTCGTGTTCCCGAAAATGGAACAGTTCGACGAAAAGCTCTATCCGAAAAAATGATGCCTGCCGTGCCCCTCTCCCCGCTGGCGGGGAGAGGGGAGTCGCCGCCGCCAGGCCGGGCCGGCAAAGCCACCGTGCGTCTCAGCCCGCCACCCAGCGCGCCGCCCCGGCATACAGCGGAATCCCCACCAGCAGGTTGAACGGAAACGTCACCCCCAGCGACAGGCCGAAATACAGCGCCGGCTGCGCCTCCGGAATCGCATGCCGCAACACTGCCGGCACCACGATGTACGACGCACTGGCCGCCAGCACCGCGAGCAGGGTCGCATCCCCCACCGGCAAGCCGGCCACTTGCGCCAGCAGCAGCGCCACCAGTGCATGCAGCAGCGGCGCCACCAGTGCATACACCAGCAAGAGCGGCGAGGCGCTGCGGAACACCCCCAGTTGCCGCGACACCTGCAGGCCCATTTCCAGCAGGAAGAAGGCCAGCATTCCCTTGAACAGGTCGCCCGAGAAGGGCTGCATCACCGCCTCGCCCTTGGCGCCGGTGATGGCACCGATGGCCAGGCTGCCCAGCAGCAGCATCTGGCCGCCATCGGTAAAGGCCTCGTGCAGCAGGGGGCGCATCGAGAAGGCCGCGCCCGGCGCCTGCTCGCGGCGCGCCATCGCCGCCAGCATCACTGCCATGAAGATGGCCGGTGACTCCATCAGCACCATGGCCACCGTCATGTGCCCGCCATAGGCCGTGCCCTCGCGGTCCAGGAACTGCATGGCGGTGATGAAGGTGACGGCGCTGACCGAGCCGTAGGTGGCGGCAATCGCCGCCGCGTCGTAGCGGTTGACCAGCCGGCGCAGCAGCCAGTAATCGCCGGCCGGCAGCACCAGTGCCAGCAGCAGCGCCGAGGCCACGGCCGCCAGCATGGCGCCGGTGAGCCCGGCGGCCGCCAGCGCGAAGCCGCCTTTCAGGCCCATGGCCATCAGCAGGTAGAGCGAGAGAAAGCGGGTGATCGGTGCCGGGATCTCCAGGTTGGAGCGCACCGTGCCGGCGAGCACGCCGAGCAGGAAGAACAGGATGGCAGGGTCCAGCAGGTTGGACAGGGGCATGGGGACTCCGGAGGGCTTGACCGGAGGCACAGCCTAGGCGGCGCCCATGCATTTGTTAAATACAATGTTTTTATTGGATGCATTGGCTGGGTCAATGCATCTGCCGCCGGCATCCTGTGCCATCATGCCGCGCCACTTCGTTGCCGAGCCCTGCCATGTCCGTCCCGCAAGCCCTTGAAGACTATGCCCGCCTGTCGCCGGACCTCGTGCTGGCGGCGGTGGAGAGCACCGGGCGCCTGTCGGACCTGCGCGTGCTGGCACTGAACAGCTACGAGAACCGCGTCTACCAGGTGGGCATCGAGGACGACAGCCCGGTGATTGCCAAGTTCTATCGCCCGGGGCGCTGGAGCGATGCCGCCTTGCGCGAAGAGCATGCCTTCACCCGCGAGCTGGCCGCGGCCGAGCTGCCGGTGGTGGCGCCACTGGCCGATGCCGACGGCAACACGCTGTTCGGCTATGCGAATTACCGCTTTGCGCTGTTCCCGCGCAAGGGCGGGCAGGCGCCGGAGCCGGGCGACCTCGACCAGCTCAACCGCCTTGGCCTGCTCCTCGGCCGTTTGCATGCCGTGGCGCAGAAGTCGGCGTTCACTCACCGCCCGGTACTTGATCTGGCAAGGTTTCTTGAGCAGCCCGCGGCGGCGGTACGGCCCTTCCTGCCGGCCGACCTGCGCCCGCGCTACGAGGCCGTGCTGGCTGCCCTGCGCACCGCCATCGCGGCCAGCGGCCTGCCCGCGGCCCGCCTGCAGCGCTGCCATGGCGACGTGCACCCGGGCAATGTGCTGTGGACCCGCGACGACGGCCCCTGGCTGGTGGACTTCGACGACTGCCAGTCCGCCCCCGCCGTGCAGGACCTGTGGATGCTGCTCTCCGGCGAGCGCCACGAGCAGGAAAGCCAGCTCGCCGAGCTGCTCGACGGCTATGAGACCTTCACCGAATTCGATACCCGCGAGCTGGCCTTCATCGAGCCGCTGCGCAGCCTGCGCCTGGTGCATTACGCCGGCTGGCTGGCGCGGCGCTGGGATGATCCCGCCTTCCCGCGCCACTTCCCCTGGTTCAACACGCCCGGCTACTGGGCCCAGCACATTGCCGAGCTCGAGGACCAGCAGGAGCGCCTGCGGGCTTCCCCGCTGCGCCGTCTTTAAAAATGACGGCGCGCCGGCAATCAATAGATATTGGCTATAGACTCATTAGCAATAATAAATTTTGAGATGTAACCTCGCATGGCTAGTATCGCGGCCATCGATTTAACGCCCTGCCAACCCACCCAAGGAGAGACGCATGTCCAGCCTGATCAACACCACCGTCCTGCCCTTCAAGGCCCAGGCCTTCCACAACGGCAATTTCGTCGAAGTCACCGAGCAGACCCTGCGCGACAAGTGGTCCGTGCTGATCTTCATGCCGGCCGCCTTCACCTTCAACTGCCCGACCGAAGTCGAAGACGCGGCCGAGCACTACGCCGAGTTCCAGAAGGCCGGTGCCGAGGTTTACATCGTCACCACCGACACCCATTTCTCGCACAAGGTCTGGCACGAAACCTCGCCGGCCGTGGGCAAGGCCAAGTTCCCGCTGGTGGGCGACCCCACCCACGCGCTGACCCGTGCCTTTGGCGTGCACATCGAAGAAGAGGGCCTGGCGCTGCGCGGCACCTTCATCATCAACCCGCAGGGCGTGATCAAGACCGCTGAAATCCACAGCAACGAAATCGCCCGCGACGTGTCGGAAACCCTGCGCAAGCTGAAGGCGGCCCAGTACACCGCCGCCAACCCCGGCCAGGTCTGCCCGGCCAAGTGGAAGGAAGGCGCCAAGACCATCGCGCCGTCGCTGGACCTGGTCGGCAAGATCTAACGGCCTGCCCCAGGGTGGCGTCCTCGTGGCGCCACCGGCAACACCGAAACGTCTGAAAACCGTGATAGCGGGATGCCATGCGAGGCGCCCCGCAGTGAGCTCCGAGACATATCTGCCGGATAGGCGAGGGGCGAGCGAGGACGCAACGACGCAGAGCGCCCGATAGCGCGGTTTTCAGATGTTTCCCACGGCGGAGCCTTTGCGGCACGCCCCGGCCCGGGGCCACAAGCCCCGGGTTTTTATTGCCTGAAATTCGTCAAAAGACTGATTGCAGAAGGAGAACACCATGCTCGACGCCGACCTCAAGACCCAGCTCAAGGCCTATCTCGAACGTCTGGTGAACCCGATCGAACTCGTCACCCACACCGACAGCGGCGCGTCCTCGCAGGAGCTGCTGGCACTGGTGCGCGAGATTGCCGAGCTCTCCGACCGCATCACCGTGCGCGAAGGCAGCGATCCTGCCGCCCGCCGGCCCTCGTTCACCGTGAACTGCGCGGCCACCGGCGTCAGCGACCGCGTCGCGTTTGCCGGCCTGCCGCTCGGCCATGAATTCACCTCGCTGGTGCTCGCCCTGCTGCAGGCCAGCGGCTATGCGCCCAAGCTCGAGGCTGACGTGATTGCGCAGATCAAGGCGCTGCCTGCCGGCCTGCATTTCGAAACCTACATATCGCTGTCCTGCCACAACTGCCCGGACGTGGTGCAGGCGCTGAACGTGATGGCCGTGCTCAATCCCGGCATCACGCACACCATGATCGATGGCGCGCTGTTCCAGGACGAAGTGAACGCGCGTCAGGTCATGGCCGTGCCCAGCGTGCGCCTGAACGGCGCCGCCTTTGCCGACGGCCGCATGAGCGTCGAAGACATCCTGGCCAAGGTCGACACCGGTGCCGGCGCACGCGACGCCGCGAAGATGAATGCGCGCGATGCCTTCGACGTGCTGGTGGTGGGCGGTGGCCCGGCCGGAGCGGCGGCCGCCATTTACGCGGCACGCAAGGGCATCCGTACCGGCGTTGCGGCCGAACGTTTTGGTGGCCAGGTGCTGGACACCATGGCCATCGAGAACTTCATTTCCGTGCAGGAAACCGACGGCCCGAAAATGGCTGTCGCGCTCGAGGCGCATGTGAAGCAGTACGCCGTCGACATCATGAA
>DAIRDY010000072.1:9004-10266 GCA_036795935.1 Moraxellaceae bacterium
TGCAGGCCAAGCTCAACAGCCTGCCCAACGTGAAGGTGATCGTCTCCGCGCAGACCACCGAAGTCACCGGCGACGGCCAGAAGATGACCGGTCTCGTGTACAAGGACCGCACGAGCGGCGACGTGCATGCACTGGAACTGGCGGGCGTGTTCGTGCAGATCGGGCTGGTGCCCAACACCGACTGGCTGAAAGGCACGCTGGAGCTGTCGGCGCGTGGCGAGATCATCGTCAACGACCGCGGCGAAACCAGCCTGCCCGGCGTGCTGGCCGCCGGCGACTGCACCACGGTGCCGTACAAGCAGATCATCATCGCCATGGGCGAGGGGGCGAAGGCCGCACTCAGCGCCTTCGACCACCTGATCCGAACGCCGGCATCGGCGGCGGGGAAGGTTGAAGCCGCCTGATCGCGACGCATGAAAAAGCCCGGCAATGCCGGGCTTTTTCATGCGCGGAAATGCTCAGTGGCTGAACTTGCAGTTCTCCAGCGTCAGGCGGCGCGGCGTGCCTTCGCGGAAGTGCGCGACCTTGCCGGTCAGGCGCGCCATGTCGCCCGGCTTCAGCAGGCGGCCTTCGGCGATCTGGTCCTTGGCGAGGCGGCAGATCACCTGCGTGCGTGAAATTGACGAGCCGGCCTCTGCCGATATCAGCCAGTTGCCCTCGCGGAACACCACGTACCAGATCTCAAGCGTGCCCTCGTTCTCGAAGGGCTCGCGGATTTCGCCGTCGAGCTGGTAGACCTTGCCCTTGTAGCGCGCGGACACGATGTCGGGGCCCTGCTTGCGGGCGGCGCTGTCCAGCTCGCGCGCCAGCGTGATGGCCTTCACCTTGATGACGTCGGTCTGCGCATCGTCCTGGCGTGCCTTGGCGGCAATCGCCTCGCCTTCGGCGCCGGGCTTCAGGCGCGCGATCATGCCGCACATGCCGTTGCGCATGTCTTCGGGTTTGGCCGTCACGCCCTTGTTGAGCTTGGTGCGGATGCTGATCTCGCTGCCCTTGCCCTTGTTGTGGGCACTCAGGTGAATGAGGAAGGGGTATTTCACGCCGCGCGACTGCTCGATTTCCAGCACGCCGTTGTCTTCGCTCAGCACCTTGAAGCCGTCGGCTTTGGCGATGCTGCGGAGCTGGCCGAGCGCGCTGTCGGCACTGGTGCCGCTGACCGTGGCCGTGGTGGTGAACTCGGCGCCGTTGCGCGGGTCGCCGCGGGTGACGAAGTTGTCTTCGCAGGGGCCGGCCAGCGCCAGGTTGGCGGTGAGCAGGCCCAG
>DAIRDY010000073.1:0-6706 GCA_036795935.1 Moraxellaceae bacterium
GCAACAACAAGCACCCGCAGCGCGCAGCGAAAAATCCGCCTCAGCCCTCGTCCTGCTCCGTCATCGGCGGCGGTCCGATCTTCTCCCACCACTGGTTGACGATCGCACAGTACAACTCCGCCGTGCGCTGCGTGTCATAGAGCGCCGAATGCGCCTCGCTGTTGTCGAAGGGAATGCCCGCCGCCAGGCAGGCACGCGCCAGCACCGTCTGCCCATAGGCAAGGCCCGCCAGCGTCACTGTGTCGAAGACCGAGAAAGGATGGAACGGCGACACGTTCTTCAGGTTGCAGCGCGCAATCGCCGCATTCAGGAACGACAGGTCGAAATGCGCATTGTGGCCGACCAGCACGGCCCGCTTGCAGCCCGCCGCCTTCTGCGCCTTTTTCACGGCATCGAAAATGCGGCGCAGTCCGGCACCTTCCTCTTCGCTCGGCCGCAGCGGATGGAAAGGGTCGATGCCGGTGAACTCCAGCGCCGCCTTTTCCAGGTTGGCGCCGGGGAAGGGCGCGATGTGCGCGTGATAGCGCTCGTCCGGGTGCAGCAGGCCGTGCTCGTCCTGGCGCAGGGTGACGGCGGCGATTTCCAGCAGGCCGTCGGTGGCCGGGTTGAAGCCGCCGGTCTCGACATCGACCACCACGGGAAAGAAACCGCGGAAGCGTTCGGCAAGCGGACGTACGGGATGCTGGCTCAAGGGAACTCCGGAACAGCGGGGCAGAGGCGGGAATTGTCCCGGAAGGCGGCGGCCTTGTCGAAGCCGGCCGCCAGTCATGGCGGCGGTTGCCGCGCGTGCAGGGCGATGCGTCAGCCCTGCACGCGCCAGCGCAGGCGCTCGCCGGCCCGTATCGGCACCACCACGCTGTCGCCGAAGGGGTAGCTGGCCGGCACTTCCCACTCATCCTTGACCAGCGTGATGCGGTCGGTGTGTCGCGGCAGACGGTAGAAGTCCGGGCCGTGCAGGCTGGCGAAGCCTTCCAGCCGGTCGAGCGCCCCCACGCTTTCGAAGGCTTCGGCATACAGTTCGAGCGCGGCATGCGCGGTATAGGAGCCGGCACAGCCGCAGGCGGATTCCTTGGCGCCCTTGGCATGCGGCGCAGAATCCGTCCCCAGGAAGAATTTCGGGTTGCCGGAGGTGGCGGCCGCCAGCAGCGCCTCCTGGTGCGTGCGCCGCTTCAGGATGGGCAGGCAGAAATAGTGTGGACGGATGCCGCCGGCCAACATGTGGTTGCGGTTGAACAGCAGGTGGTGCGCGGTGATGGTGGCACCGACATTGGCCGGTGCCGCTTTCACGAAGTCGGCGGCATCACCGGTGGTGATGTGTTCGAGCACGATGCGCAGCGCCGGCAGGCGCGCCACCAGCGGCGCCAGCACGGTGTCGAGGAAGGCCTTCTCGCGGTCGAAGATGTCGACCTCGCCGTGCGTGACCTCGCCGTGGATCAGCAGCGGCATGCCGACCTCGGCCATTTTTTCCAGCACGGCCTGCACCTTCGCGATGTCGGTCACGCCGGAGTCGGAGTTGGTGGTGGCGCCGGCCGGATAGAGCTTGACTGCGTGCACGAAGCCGGAGGCTTTGGCCGTCTCGATTTCGGCCGGCGTCGTGCTGTCGGTGAGGTAGAGCACCATCAGCGGCTCGAAGCGGCTGCCGGCCGGGCGCGCGGCCAGGATGCGCTCGCGGTAGGCGCCGGCCTCGGCTGTACTGCGTGCCGGCGGCACCAGGTTGGGCATGACGATGGCGCGGCCGAAATAGCGGGCAATGGCGGGCACGGTATGCGCGAGCATGGCACCGTCGCGCAGGTGCACATGCCAGTCGTCCGGGCGCTGGAGGGTAAGGGTGTCGGTCATGGCGGCATCCGGCAGAGGCAGGGCGTGAGGGCGCACATGCTAGCCGCGATGGCGGCGCAGGACCACTGCTGCCGGGCGCCGGCACGCGGCCCGGCAGGACCCGGCGGCAGCGCCAGGTCGCGCGGACCACTGGTCGGCTCGGCGTTGTCGCCCGGCGGGGCGGCTGGCACATTTCGCGCCGCTCGGAAGCCGACACCGTTAGCATGCAGGGAATGCGGGTGTCGCAGTACATGCCCCAAGGACCGATCCAGTGAGCCAGACCGCCGTACGCAATGACAGCAGCGCCAGCACGGTCGCGGCCGACGAAGAGGCCGAGCTGACCGAAATCCAGGGCCTGCTCGACCAGCACACCAGCTACCTGCGCTTCTCCTCGCGCCTCGAGCGCGGCTTTCGCCACCATGTCCAGCACCGCGCCATCGACTTGCTGAACCACGGCTGGTGGGTGCTCATTCTCTTCTATGTCGGTCTCGGCCTGGCCACCTGGCTGCAGGTGCGCGTCTATTCCGACCCGGCGCTGCTCGCCGCCAACGAACGCATCTGGCTCTGGGTCTATCTGGCGGAGGGCGTGGCCGTGGCCCTGCTGCTGCTGCTGCCGCGGCTGCCGGCGCTGGACGACCTCTACTCGGTCTATACCGGGACCATCGCCTTCATTGCGCTGTCGTCCATCATCATTGCCACTTCGGCCTTCCCCGATCCCTACCTGAACCAGCATGCCAGCTATGTGGTGATCTTCGTCATCACCATCATCTACGGCATCGGCGGCCTGCGCGTGCTGCCGGCGGTGGCCATCTGCGGCGCGGCCATCCTGCTCTGCTGGGGCGTGATCCGCGCCTTCGACCTCTGGTTCAGCTTTGGCCATTTCAGCCAGTACGTGCTGCTGGCAAACGTGGTCGGCGTGCTGCTCTGCTACCTGCTCGAGCACCGCGACCGCGTGATGTACCTGCAGTCGCGCCTGCTGCACCTGGAGAAGGGCAAGCTCGACGCCTTCTCGCGCGAGCTGACCCGCCTGTCGCGCGAGGACGTGCTGACCGGGCTGGCCAACCGCCGCCACTTCAACGAGACCTTCCAGCAGGAGTGGGACCGGGCACGTCGCGAACATCGCCCGGTGGCGCTGATCTTCATTGATGTCGACCACTTCAAGCCCTTCAACGACACCCACGGCCATCTCGAGGGCGACCGCGCGCTGGCCGAGGTCGGGCGCGCGCTGAAGGGTGTGCTGCGCCGGCCGGGCGACCTGGCCGCGCGCTTCGGCGGCGAGGAATTCGTGCTGCTGCTGCCCAACACGCCGCTGCCCGGCGCGGTGGAGGTGGCGCAGCAGGTGCAGGAGGCACTGGACGCGCTGCACATCCCGCACCGCGCCTCGACGGTGTCCGACCATGTCACCGCCAGCCTGGGCGTGGCGGCCGTGCTGCCGGACAACGGCCTGCGCAGCGCCCAGCTCATCGCCCGTGCCGACGAGGCGGTCTATGCCGCCAAGGCCGCCGGCCGCAACTGCATCATGCAGGTGGACGAGCAGGGCCGGCTCGGCGACGAGCCCCTGCGCCGCGGCTGATCCCCCCTGCGTCCCGGGCAGGACCCCGCCGGAGCCCGTGCCCTTTTCCCGCAAACTGGTAGAATGCGCGCCGTTTTCCCCTCTTCCCCGCGCGAGATTCTCCCATGTCCGGCATCAAGAAAGTCGTGCTCGCCTATTCCGGCGGCCTCGATACCTCGGTCATCGTCAAATGGCTGCAGGACCACTACCAGTGCGAAATCGTCACCTTCACGGCCGATCTCGGCCAGGGCGAGGAAGTGGAGCCGGCCCGCGCCAAGGCCCAGGCCATGGGCGTCAAGGAAATCTACATCGAGGACCTGCGTGAAGAGTTCGTGCGCGACTTCGTGTTCCCGATGTTCCGCGCCAACACCATCTATGAGGGCGAGTACCTGCTGGGCACATCCATCGCCCGCCCGCTGATCGCCAAGCGCCTGATCGAGATCGCCAACGAGACCGGCGCCGACGCCATTTCCCATGGCGCCACCGGCAAGGGCAATGACCAGGTGCGCTTCGAGCTGGGCGCCTATGCGCTCAAGCCCGGCGTGAAGGTGATTGCACCCTGGCGCGAATGGGACCTGACCTCGCGCGAAACCCTGATGGCCTACGCCAAAGAGCGCAACATTCCCATCGATTTCAACAAGGCCGGCAAGAAGTCCCCGTATTCCATGGACGCCAACCTGCTGCACATTTCCTATGAAGGCGGCGTGCTGGAAGACACCTGGACCGAGCACGAAGAAGACATGTGGCGCTGGACGGTGAGCCCGGAAAAGGCCCCGGATGTGCCGACCTATCTCGAGCTGACCTACGAGCGCGGCGACATCGTGGCCATCAACGGCGAGCGCATGAGCCCGGCTACCGTGCTCACCTATCTGAACAAGGTGGGCGGCGAGAACGGCGTCGGTCGCCTTGATCTCGTCGAGAACCGCTATGTCGGCATGAAGTCGCGCGGCTGCTACGAAACCCCGGGCGGCACCATCATGATGAAGGGCCACCGTGCCATCGAGTCCATCACCCTGGACCGTGAAGTGGCGCACCTGAAAGACGAGCTGATGCCGAAATACGCCAGCCTGATCTACAACGGCTACTGGTGGAGCCCCGAGCGCCAGATGCTGCAGACCATGATCGACGCCTCGCAGGAAAACGTGAACGGCGTGGTGCGCCTGAAGCTGTACAAGGGCAACGTCATCGTCGTGGGCCGCAAGTCCGACAGCTCGCTGTTCGACACCCGCATCTCCACCTTTGAAGACGACGGTGGTGCCTACAACCAGAAGGACGCCGAGGGCTTCATCAAGCTCAACGCGCTGCGCATGCGCATCGCCGCCAACAATGGCCGCAAGCTGCTGAAATAAGCCGCGTCACGCGCCAGCCGGAAAGCAAACGGGCCGCCTCAGCGGCCCGTTTGCTTTTGGCGCGCGGACTGCCGCCGGCACGGTCGGCCGGCAGGTCGCGGGGTGCTGCCTATACTGCCCGAAAGTCCGGGAGCAGCGTCATGGCAGACACAGGGGCGGCGGTCATCGTGCTGTCGGCGGAAGCCGCCAACCGCACGCAGCTGGCCGCCTGGCTGACAGAGGCCGGCATCGCGCACGAGCTGCTGGCCGAGCCCGAGGCCCTGTGGCGACGGCTGGCCGAGACGCCGCTGGCGCCGCCCGGCCTCCTGGTGCTGGACGGCCATCCGGCCGAAGCGGCCTATCCCCTGGTCAACCGCCTGCAGGGCGAGGCGGCAGGCGCCGAACTGCCGGTGCTGCTGCTGGCCGACAACCTGGCCGACAGCAGCCGCCGTTTTTACGGCGAGCTGGTGCAGGGCATGGAGGTCTTGCCCAAGCCGCTGCGCGCGGACGATTTCCTGGCGCAGGTGCGGGCCTGTCTCGCGCTTGATGCCGGGCGGCGTGCCATCGAGGCCGGCATGGCCGGGGCGGACTGGCGGCAGACGCTGCGCGAGGGCCTGCTCGCCATCGACGGCGAGGGCCGCATCCGCTATGCCAACCACCAGGCCGCGCGCTGGCTGCGGCTGTCGCCGCTGGCCTTGTGCCGCCTGCATCTGCTCAGCCTGCTCGAGCCGCCGGTGGTGGGGGTCAGCGCGAACTGGAGCGACACCCCGCTCGCCGGCGCCCTGGCCAGCGGCACCGTACTCGACATCCAGCAGCTGCGGCTGTGGCGACAGGAGGGCGGCAGCCTCGCCGCACAGGCGGCGCTGGTGCCGCTGCAGCAGGGGACGTTTGCCGCGCTGTTTGCGTTCCGGCCGCGCGACAGCGATGCGCCCCTGCAGGAGGCGGCGCGGCTGGCGCGCATCGACCTGCTGACCGGCCTGCCCAGCCGGCCGGCGCTGGAGGACGCGCTGCGGCCGCTGCTGGGGGGCGCGCAGCGCCCGGCGCTGCTGCTGCTCGACATCGACCACCTGCGCCACATCAACGAAACCCTGGGCCACGGCCTGGGCGACCAGTTGCTGCAGGCTGCCGCCGCCCGCCTGCGCGCGGCGCGCGAGCCCGGCTTCCTGGCGGCGCTCGGTGGCGGCCGCTTTGCCTTTCTGCAGGACGACGCGGCGGACTACCGCGCCGCCGGCCGGCTCGCGCAGCGCCTGCAGGCGCAGTTCCGTCCCGCTTTCCTGCTCGCCGGCCACGAGGTCTTCTGCACCGTCAGCATCGGCATTGCGCTGTATCCGGCCTCCGGCCACGACCCGGTGTCGCTGCTGCAGGGCGCGGAGCTGGCGCTGGACCGCGCCAAGGCCCTGGGCCGCAACCTGATCCAGTTCGATTCCGCCGAGCTCAACCGCTTCAGCATCGAGCGCCTGGAGCGCGAGGCCGCGCTGCACCAGGCGCTGGCCGGTGACGGCCTGCAGCTCGTGCTTCGGCCCTGGCAGGATGCGGCGGGGCAGGTGGCGGCCTGGCAGCCCTGGCCGCAATGGCCCGGCGCCGCGGACGACGTGCAGGTGCTGGCCGAGGAGTGCGGCCTGGCCGGGGCGCTTGGCGACTGGCTCCTGTCGGCACTCGCGGCACAGGCCCCGGCGGCCCGGCTCAGCGCCGGCCAGCGCCTGGTGCTGCCGGCCTGGTTCTTGCGCCTGCACGAGCCGGAGGCGGTGCCGCGTCTCCTGGGCTGGTGCCGGCAGCAGCAGCTGCCGCTGGCGGCCCTGCTGCTGATGGTGCGCTGGCGCGAGGACGAGGCCGCATTGTTGCCGCCCTTGCTGGCCGGTCTGGTGGCAGTCGGGGTGGTGCCGGCGCTGTACCTCGACGGTCGTGGTGCGGCACTTGGCGGCTTCGTGCGGGCACCCTGGCAGGCGCTGGTGCTGGGGCGCGAACTGCTGGCCGGGCTGGACCGGGACGGTGTGGCCGCGCAGCAGGC
>DAIRDY010000073.1:6806-10213 GCA_036795935.1 Moraxellaceae bacterium
ACCGCAAAGCAAATCCTTTTCCATGCTGTGAGCCAGCTGGCGCGTTTCTTGCGATACCCCCAAAGCCAGCCGCGTCGGCACCCGGTGCCCCGCGCAAGACAACAACAAGGTTCCTGTCATGACATTACTCCGCAACCGTCTGCTGCCGCTCGCCCTTGGCCTGCTGCTGCCTTTCCTGGCCGCGCCCGTGGCCGCCAAGCCCGAACTCAAGATGGACATGGTGGTCGAGAAGGAGGTGAAGGTGCAGGAAAGCGGCAAGACCGTGGTCAAGCGCATTCCCGCCACCGACACCGCCACCGGTGAAATCCTTTTCTACACGCTGCGCTACAGCAATGCCGGCGACGAGAAGGCCGTGGCCGTCAGCGTCGACAACCCGCTGCCGATGGGCGTGAAGTACGTGCCCGAATCCGCCAGCGGCGCCGGCGCCGACATCCTGTTCTCGGTCGACGGCAAGTCCTTTGCCAAGCCGGGCCAGCTCACCGTGGAAAAGGTGAAGGCCGGCAAGAAAGAGAAGGTGCGTGCCGATGCCGGCGACTACACCGCCATCCGCTGGGTGATCGGTGAGATCCGCCCGGGCCAGGCCGGCGAACTCGGTTTCCGCGCGCAGGTGCAGTAAGCCTGCGTCGCGTTTTTCTTCCTCAGGATTTTCAGGGCCCGGGACAGGGCCGCCGGTGCCGGCCGGTGTGGTTGCAGTGATCCGGCCCGCTGTTGGCGGTACGCCGGCCCTGCCGGCAAGAAAACCAATTTCACGCAAGGGGAACCACCATGCACATGCTGAAACAACCTGCACTGCGCCCGCTGGCGGTGGCCGTGTTCGGCGCCGGCCTGCTGGTCGCCGGCGGCCAGGCCATGGCCACCACGGCCGCCGATGCCACCATCCGCAATACCGTCACCGTGAGCTACGCCGACGCCGGCGGCAATGCGCAGACGCCGCTGCTCTCCAGCGTCGATGTCACCGTGAACCTGGTGCGTGCCAACCCCATCCTGAATGCACCGGCCGACCAGTCCACCGACTCGGCCACCAATGCGGTGTACAGCTACACCATCACCACCGCCGCCAACGGCGTCGCCACCTACAACCTGACCACGCCGCTGGCGCAGAGTGCCGGCATTTCCGGCTCCACCGCCTCGGCGCTGCCGGCCAGCGTGACGCTGGGGGCGACCACGGTGGCCAGCGCGGTGTCGATTGCCGCCGCCGGCACCACGGTCATCACCGTGCCGCGTGACAACACCGTCGACGGCAGCATCAACGGCCTCGTCGTCGGCGACATCGTGGTGATTGCCGGCCAGGAATTCCTGATCGCCGCCATCGGCGCCGACAACGTCGGCCCGGGCACCACCACCATCACCGTCAACGGCAACGGCAGCGTGCTCAATGCCGCCGTCGGCACGCTGATCGCCGAGCGCAAGACCTTCTCGCTGACGGTTGATCCGGGCACGGTGAGCGATGCCACCGTCGACCAGACCATCACCGTCACCACCACCGCCACCGATGCGGCCAATGCCACCTTCACCAGCAACGATGTCACCGTGACCACCGTGCTGTCGGTGGGCCTGACCGTGCAGAAGCTGGTGCGCAACGTCACCTCCGGCACCGCCGGCACCGGCACCTCGGTGAGCTATGGCGGCGGCACCTACTACCCGGGCGGCATCACCGGCAATCCGGGTGACGTGCTCGAATACCTGATCGTGGTCACCAAGAGCGCGACCACGGCCAGCGCCACCCAGGTGCGCATCAGCGACCCGGTCCCGCCGTTCACCACCTATGTCGCCAACTCCATGCGCCTCGACAACGGCAGCGGCCTGTCGGCGCTGAACGACAGCGGTGCCGATGGCGATGCCGGTGAAACCGACAACAACACCATCTACATCTACCCGGGTGCCGGCGGCACCGACGGTGGCGTGGGTGCGCCCGGCATCGGCGACGGTGTCGGCGGCTCGCTGGGCGCCAGCGACGTCAGCTACGCGCTGTTCCGGGTCTCCATCCAGTAACGCTTGCTGTGCCAACCGACGGCCGCGGGGGTGACCCCTCCGCGGCCTTCACCGGCAGGACGCCTGCCGCCTTCCGAGGATGCAAAAAATGAAAAAACTGACTGCCCTGGCCCAGGGCATGGGGGCTCTTGCGCTGGTTTCCGCCCTCGCCAGCACGCAGGCCGTTGCCGACACCGCCGGTGGCGCCACCATCCACAACGTGGCGCGCCTGACCTATGCCGGCGCCGGTGCGCCGATTGTGGCCGCCGTCAATGTCGGTGTGCAGACCGTGGCCGCGCAGCCCTCGGTCATCAAGAACACCGCCGACCAGACCGTGGTGTCCTACGGCACGGCGGACTACAGCTTCGTGATCACCAGCAACTCCAACGGCAGCGACAGCTTCGCGCTGGCACTGGCGTCGGTGGATACCGACACCGCCGGCTCGCCCGGCCTGAGCTTCCTGCTTGCCGGCACGCCGGTGACCAGCCTCGTGCTCGGTGCGTCGGTGACCAGTGCGGCCTCCGGCAACGGCGAGATCTACATCCCGGCCGGTTCGCAGGCCAACCTGAACATCGGTGACACGCTCAGCATCAACGGCGACCTCTACACCATCACGGCGCTGACCGCCGGTACCGCTGCCAGCACCGACCTCGTCAGCGGCATCACCACCGCCGAAACCCCGACCACGCTCACGCTGAGCCCGGTGGGCGGTGCCCCCGCGATCACCGCCGGCCTTGTTCCTGCCGGTACTCAGGTGGGCGAGCAGGTGACCGTGGTGCAGCGGGTCGTGGCCAGCGCGCCGTCGTCGCTGACGCTGACCGCCACCCACACCGTGTCCTTCACCGCCACCTCGACTGCCACCGATCTGGCCGGCGCCTTCGTGGTCTATGACTCGGCCGGCGTCACCGACACCATCACCTACGTCATCACCAACTCCACCACGCTCAACAAGTTCGTGCGCAACGTGAGTCGTGCCAGCGGCAATGCGGCCGGCACCGGTGCCATGACCTGTGGCGGCAACACCTACTACTCGGCCGGTGTCACCACCAAGACCACCGACACCATGGAGTACTGCCTGCGTGCCTCGGTGGCGACCGGCGAGCCCACGCTCACCAATGCGCTGATCATGGACGATGCCCCGGCCTTCACCAGCTATGTGGCGAACAGCACCAGCCTGAACGGCACCCCGGTAGCCGACATCGGTGGCGCCTCGCCGCTGGCCACGGCCAATGGCGGCCTGCTGGTGAACAGCCCGGGTGAACCGGCCGGCGAGATTGCCGGAGGCGACACCGCCGTCGTGCTGTTCCAGGTGGTGGTGGACTGACGTCCCCGCCCACCTGACCCTGCCGGGAAGGCCGCCGTGACGGCGCGCTTCGGAACCAGTCTGGCAAGACGCCTCTGCCACGGGTGCCACGCACTCGTGGCAGTTGCGTTTT
>DAIRDY010000074.1:0-10157 GCA_036795935.1 Moraxellaceae bacterium
GTGACATCCACCTGCACCGGGTAGTCGCAGCCCTGCGCCAGATCCGGTGTGCCAACCGGGCGGCCGATGGCGACCAGGTCGGTCTCCGCCTTCTTCAGGTATTCCACCGTCATGCCCTTGGGAATCCAGCGGTGCGTGGTCGGCACGCTCACGTCGGTGACCAGGCCGCCGGCCAGTTCGGCCATGTTGCACATGGCAATCGCATGCACGGTGCCGATGTGGTTGGTCACGGCGCGGCGCTTGCGCATGTGCACCTCGCAGCGCCCGGGCTCCAGCTCGGCCACCAGCGGGCGGATGGAACTGAAGTACGGCGCCTTCATGCACAGCGCGCGCGAGAAAACATGCCGGCCCAGCGGCAAACGGGAGGTGGAGCGGAAGGTGGCCAGGGCGGCCGGTGTCGTATTGCTGCTCATGTGCTCATGCCTTGTCGGAGGGGTTGATGAAGCTGCCGATGCCGAAGGCCACTTGCCGTGGCCGCCTGTCATCTGAACAGCGTTAAGCCTGGCCGCCAAAGTAAGTTCTAAAATAGAACTCGTCAACCCTCAGTACAGGCCATAGAATGGCCGGCAGGTTCCGGAGGTGGTCATGAAATGGGAAAACGTGGGCGACCTGCCCTGTTCGGTGGCACGCACGCTGTCGGTGATCGGCGAGCGCTGGACGCTGCTCATCGTGCGCAACGCCTTTTTCGGCCAGCGCCGTTTTGACGACTTCCAGGCCAATCTCGGGCTCACCCGGCATGTGCTGGCCGAGCGCCTGAACCGGCTGGTGGAGGAAGGCGTGCTGCGCAAGGAGCCGTATCAGGCGCATCCGCCCCGCTACGAATACCGGCTGACCGAGAAGGGACGCGACCTTTACCCCGTGCTGCTGGCGCTGACGGCCTGGGGCGACAAGTGGAAGGACGAAGGCCGCGGCGCGCCGCTGGTGTTCCACCACAAGGCTTGCGGCAAGGTTTTCACGCCGGTGCTGAACTGTTCCGAGTGCGGCGAGACCGTGACGGCCTTCGACGTGATCCCGATGGCCGGCCCCGGCCTGCAGCCGGCCGCCACCGACACCACCCCTCCTGCTGCCACAAGGCGCCGCAAGAACGCCTGACCGCCGATGGGTGGCAACGCGGCAAGGGCGTTTTCCAGCCCCCTGCCGGACCGGCTCAGGCGCTGTGGCGCCGCGCCTCGATCACGTTCGGCTGCTGCTCGATCTTGGCCAGCAGCCGGCCGAGCGCATTCAGGCTGCCCACTTCCACCGTGATCTGCATGCTGGCCGTGCCGTCGGCCTTGTTTGACTGCGTCTGCACGCCGGTCACGTTCACATGCTCATTGGCCAGCACGTTGGTGATGTCGCGCAAGAGGCCGGTGCGGTCCCAGGCGCGGATGTGGATGTCCACCGGCCACACCGTCGCCTCGGACTGGTTCCACTGCACGCTGACCACGCGCGCGGGTTCCTCGCCCGACAGGCGCAGGAACTCGGGGCAGCCGCGGCTGTGCACCGACACGCCGCGGCCCTGGGTGACATAGCCGACGATGGGCTCGCCGGGAATCGGCTTGCAGCAGCCGGCCATGTGCGTCAGCAGGTTGCCGACGCCCTCGATGATGACGGGCGACCCCGAGCGGCTGCGGCGCGAGCCGCTGACCAGGTCCTCGGGCAGCAGGTCAGGCTCGCGCGGCGCATCCACGCGCACACCCAGTTGCGCAATGAGCTGGCCCACGCGCACGTCACCGGCGCCAAGCGCCGCCAGCACGTCTTCACCGGTCTTCAGGTTCAGCGCCGGCGCCACGCCGTCGAGGTCGCCGCGCGACAGGTTGATGGCCAGGCGCGCACATTCGCGGTCGATCAGCTCGCGGCCGGCCGCAATGTTCTTCTCGCGGTCCTGCTGCTTGAACCAGTGCCGAACCTTGGCCTGCGCGCGCGAGGTGTGCAGGTAGCCCAGCGACGCCGACAGCCAGTCGCGGCTGGGCGCACCGCCGCGGGTGGTCATGATGTCCACCTGCTCGCCGGTCTGCAGCTTGTAGTTCAGCGGCACGATGCGGCCGTTCACCTTGGCGCCGCGGCAACCATGGCCGACATCGGTGTGGATGTTGTAGGCGAAATCCAGCGGCGTGGCGCCGGCCTGCAGGTCGATGACATGGCCGTCGCGGGTGAACACATAGATGCGTTCGTCGTGGATGGCCTGGTTGAGCTGGTCGGCGAAATCGTCGAGCTGCGAGTCGCCCATGTCCTCCTGCCACTCCAGCACCTGGCGCAGCCAGGCAATCTTGCTTTCGTAGCCCGCATCCTTGCCCGCGCCCTTGGCGGCATGGGCGCCCTCCTTGTAAACCCAGTGCGCGCAGACGCCGAGCTCGGCCTCTTCATGCATGTCGAAGGTGCGGATCTGCACTTCCAGCGGCTTGCCGGCCGGGCCGATGACGGCCGTGTGCAGCGAGCGGTAGCCGTTTTCCTTGGGATTGGCGATGTAGTCGTCGAACTCGCGCGGGATGTGCTTCCACAGCGAATGCACCACGCCGAGCGCGGCATAGCAGTCGCGCACTTCCGGCACCAGGATGCGCACCGCACGCACGTCGTAGACCTCGCTGAACGAGATCTTCTTGCGCTGCATCTTGCGCCAGATGGAATAGATGTGTTTCGCGCGCCCGGTGACATCGGCCTGCATGCCCATGCGCCCCAGCATGTCTTTCAGCGTGGTGATGACGTTCTGGATGTACTCGTCGCGGTCGAGCCGCTTTTCGTCCAGCAGCTGCGCGATGTGCTTGTAGGCCTCGGGCTCGAGATAGCGGAAGGACAGGTCCTCCAGCTCCCACTTGATATGGCCGATGCCGAGCCGGTGCGCCAGCGGCGCGTAGATGTCGAAAATCTCGCGGGCCACGCGCTGCCGGCGCTCGGGACTGGCGTCCTTGATCTCGCGGATGGCGAAGGTGCGCTCGGCGAGCTTGATGAGCGCCACGCGCACGTCGTCGATCATGGCCACCAGCATGCGCCGGACATTGTCGAGCTGCTGCTGGTTGTGGCCGAAGCCGGGGCGGCGGCGGTCGGGGTTGATGACCTGGCTGATGGCAGCCATGCGCAGCACGCCGTCGATCAGGTGCGCGATGTCGTGGCCGAACGCCTTCTCGATCACCGCCTCGGTGGTCTTGCCCTCGCGCACCGCGCGGTAAAGCACGGCCGCCATCAGCGATTCCTGGTCCAGACGCAAGTCGGCCAGGATGTCGGCCATGGCGAGGCCGGTCAGGAAGCTGGAGGTACGCGTCGACCAGACGTGGTCACGCGCTTCGCTCTCGCGGTCAACGCGCTCGGCAAACTCGCAGGCGCGCTTGAACAGCGCCACGTCGTGCAGCTCGACACGGGTGGCGATGCGGTCCAGCCAGGCATCCAGGTTCACCGAACCGTCGGCATGCTGGGGATAGTCTTCGCGAACCTTGACCATGGGGATTCCGTGAACCGTTAACAGCTTGCTGAAAAATGCCCATCCCGGGCTTTTTCAGCCCGCGATTCCGGCGCATGTCCGGAATCGCTCCACGCTGAATCAATCACTTACCCCCGTGATTGATTCGCGATCCGGCCATCCCTGCCCGGGAAACAGCCTGCTGAAAAGCGTTTTTCGGCAGGCAGTTCAGCCATCTGCGCCCGCAGGGGCTCGCTCAGGCCTTTTCAAACACCGCAATCGACTCGACGTGGGTGGTGTGCGTGAACATGTCCATCACCCCCGCCTTCACCAGCCGGTAACCGGCCTCTTTCAAGAGCCCGGCATCGCGCGCCAGCGTCGCCGGGTTGCAGGACACGTAGACGATGCGCCGTGCCCCGAATTTGGGCAGGTACTTCACCACCTCCTCGGCCCCGCTGCGCGGCGGGTCGATGAGCAGGCGGTCGAAGCCCTGCCGGGCCCAGGGCTGATGCGAGAAGTCCGCCGTCAGGTCCTGGGCGTAGAAGGACACATTGCTCAGCCCGTTGCGGCGCGCATTCTCCATGCCGCGGTCGGCCATGGCCTGCACGCCCTCCACGCCGATCACCTCGCCGGCCCGCGTGGCCAGGGGCAGCGTGAAGTTGCCAAGGCCGCAGAACAGGTCCAGCACGCGCTCCCCCGGCTGCGGGTCCAGCAATTCCAGTGCCAGATTCAGCATGCGGCGGTTGATGCCGGCATTCACCTGCGTGAAGTCCATGGGATGAAAATAGAGCCTCAAGCCGAAGTCCGGCAGCGCATAGGACAGACGGTCCTCGCCGTCCGCCGGATGCACCCGGTGCACGCTGTCCGGGCCCGCCGGCTGCAGGTAGCACTGCCAGCCCTCGCCGGCACAGAAGGCCACCAGCGCCGCCACGTCGCTCTCCGGCAGCGGGTCCATGTGCCGGAACACCAGCGCCACGCCGTCGTCGCCGGCGGCCAGCTCGATCTGCGGGATGCGGTCGCGCCGGGCCAGGCCGGTGATGACCTCGCGCAGGGCCAGCAGGCGGTCACTGATGCGCGTATCCAGGATCGTGCAGCTCTTGATGTCGGCAATGAAGTTGCTCTGCTTCTCGCGGAAGCCGATGAGCAGCTCGTCCTTCTTGATGACGAACTTCACGCCGAGCCGGGCCTTGCGCCGGTAGGCCACGGTGTCGTCGACCAGGGGCGGCAGCCACTCCTCCGGCGCAAGGCCGCCAAAGTGCTGGAAGTGCTCGGCCAGCACCGACTGCTTGAAGCTGATCTGCGCCGCGCGCGACATATGCTGCAGCGAGCAGCCGCCGCAGATGCTGAAGTGGGCGCAGGGCGGTTCGACACGGTCGGGCGAGATCTCGCGCACTTCCAGCGTGCGCGCCTCGTCGTACTTCTTGTGCACGAAGCTGTACTTCGCGAGCACGGTTTCACCCGGCAGCGCGTTCTCGACAAAGATGCGCTTGCCGTCGACACGCGACAGGCCGCGGCCTTCGTGGCTCAGGCCGTCGATCAGCAGTTCGACGGGCGGCAGGGCATTGGTTTTTTCGCGACGGTTCATCAGGCGTCCGGTTCAGGCAGGAAAGCAGGCAGGCAACGAGAGGTCAAAAGCGGCGGCGGTCAGACCGCACCGTTCTTCTCCCATGCGCCCAGGAATTCGGTGAAGTGCGGGCGGGCTTCCTTGCGCAGCAGCATGCGCGTCAGCTCCAGCTCCTCTTCGTAGGCACAGGCATCCAGGTGACCGCGCATCAGCTGAAAGCGCAGCCACACCAGCCAGGTGTTGAGCACGTCGGTCTCGCAATAGTTGCGGATGCCGCTGATGTCGCCATCGAGATAGGCATCCCAGACTTTCGCACCGCTCATGCCCATTTTGCCGGGGAAGCCGAGCAAGGTGGCGATCTGGTCCAGCGGCTGCACGGCGCGCGCCTGGTAGCCGGCCAGCAGGTCCATGAGGTCGGTGTGGCGGGCGTGGAAACGGCTGATGTAGTTGTTGAACTTGAACTCGCGGTCGTCCTCGCCCTGGTCCCAGTAGCGGGGCGCGGCAATGCCGTGACGCAGCGCGCGGTAATGCAGCACCGGCAGGTCGAAGCCACTGCCGTTCCACGACACCAGCGTCGGCAGGTAGCGGTCGATGCCGGTGTAGAAGCGGGTGATCAGGTCTTTCTCGTCCGAGCTCTCGTCACCCAGCGACCACACCTTGAGGCCGTCGCGGGTGCGCAGCACCACCGAGATGCAGACCACGCGCTGCAGGTGGTGGCGCAGGAAATCGGAGCCGCCGGTTTCCTGGCGGCGCAGCGTGAACAGCGCATTCGCCGTGTCGCGGTCGTCCAGCCCCTCAAGGCCGTAGATGCGGCGCGCGCCCTCCACGTCGGGCACGGTCTCGATGTCGAAAACAAAGATGTTGTTCATGCGCAATCCTGTCTGGCATCCCTGCCTGGTTGGTGACCCGTACCCGGGGTGATGGCGTGACCGGCGCCCGGCGCGGCGAGGCTAGCCGCCGCTCACGCGCCCTGGCTGAACACCCCGGTGGAGAGGTAGCGGTCGCCGCGGTCGCAGACGATGGCGACGATGACGGCGTTCTGCACCCGCTTCGACACCTCCAGCGCCGCCCACACCGAACCGCCCGAGGACACGCCGCAGAAAATGCCTTCCTCGCGCGCCAGCCGGCGCATGGTGGCCTCGGCATCCTTCTGCTGCACGTCCATCACCTCGTCGACGCGCGTGCGGTCGAAGATGGTCGGCAGGTAGGCCTCGGGCCAGCGCCGGATGCCGGCGATCTGCGAGCCGTCAGAAGGCTGCAGGCCGATGATGCGCACCGCCGGGTTCTGCTCCTTGAAATAGCGCGAGCAGCCCATGATGGTGCCGGTGGTGCCCATGGAGCTGATGAAGTGGGTGATCGTGCCGGCGGTCTGGCGCCAGATTTCGGGGCCGGTGCCGCGGTAGTGCGCAAGCGGGTTGTCGGTGTTGCCGAACTGGTTGAGCACGCGGCCGCGGCCCTCGGCCTGCAGCTTCAGCGCCAGGTCGCGCGCGCCTTCCATGCCCTCCTTCTGCGTCACCGAAATCAGCTCGGCGCCGTAGGCGGCCATGGCGTCCCGGCGCTCCTGGCTCTGGTTGTCGGGCATGATGAGGATCATGCGGTAGCCGCGGATGGCGGCCGCCATGGCCAGTGCAATGCCGGTGTTGCCGCTGGTGGCCTCGATCAGCGTGTCGCCGGGGCGGATGTCGCCGCGCGCCTCGGCCTCGGCAATCATCGACAGCGCCGGGCGGTCCTTCACCGAACCGGCCGGGTTGTTGCCCTCGAGCTTGACCAGCACGGTGTTCGTGGTGACCCCGGGCAGGCGCTGCAGGCGCACCAATGGCGTGTTGCCGACGGTGTCGGCGATGGTCGGATAGGAAACAGGCGTGGACATGGCAGACGGCCCCCGGATGAGGCCGGCGATTGTACGGGATGGGCGCCGGAAAGCCGACCCGGCGCCGGCCGTCCCTCCCCGGCCCCGGCCCGGCCGCCAGCTGCCGCCGCGACAGGCTCCAATTGCCCGCCGGGGCCGCTATAGTCGGGGGCATCTTGCCGCAAGGAATGGCCGATGACGCCCTGGAGCCTGCAAAACCGCCTGCTCGCCCTGCTGCTGCTGCCCACCACGCTGCTGGTGATGGCGCTGGGCACGGCGGTGGTGCTGACCCGCTTTCATGACCTGGAGTCCGTGCAGGACGAGCGCAGCCGGCTGCTCGCCGACAAGTACGTGCACGCCTTCGACCACCTGCGCGACCTGAGCCCCGACCTGCTGCAGCAACTGGCCGTGGGCGCGCTGGAGGAACCCAGCCTGCGCTCGCTGTCGCTGCTCGACGCCAGCGGTCAGCCGCTGCTGCAGAGCGGCCCCCAGCCCAAGCCGTTGCCGCCCGGCCAGGCCATGCGCCTGGGCGCCGAGCGCTGGCAGCATGCCGGCCGCGAGAGCTGGCTCTATGTGCAACCGCTCGGCCGCCCGCTGCCCGCCCCCTCCGGCGGCCTGACGCCGGCCTGGGTGATGCTGGAGTTCAGCACCAGCGAGCTCACCATCCGCAAGTACGAGGCCCTGCTGCTGGTGCTGACCGTGGGCCTGGTCGGCCTCGGCCTGCTCGCGCTGCTGCTGGCGCGCCAGGTGCGTGCCTGGCTCGCGCCCATCGGCGGCATGACCGACATCCTCAAGCGCGTGGACAGCGAGCACCTGGACTACCGCCTCGCCACCAGCGCGCGCGGCGACCTGGGCGCGCTGCAGGCCGAGATCAACGCCCTGCTCGACCGCATCAGCACCGACACCGAAGAACTCAAAAGCTCCATGGTGCAGGCCAACGAAGACCTGCGCGAAACCATGGAAGCCATGGAAGTGCAGAACATCGAGCTGACGCTGGCGCGCAAGGAAGCCGTGGAAGGCAACCGCATCAAGTCGGAATTCCTGGCCAACATCTCGCACGAGATCCGCACGCCGCTGAACGGCATCATGGGCTTTGCCAAGCTGCTGCAGAAAACCACGCTCACGCCGCGCCAGCTCGACTATGTGCGCACCATCCAGAAGTCGTCCGACAGCCTGCTCGCCATCATCAACGACGTGCTCGACCTGTCGAAGATCGAGGCCGGCAAGCTGGTGCTGGACCACACGCCGCTGGACATCGAGGACGTCATCTTCGAAGTGCTGAACATGCTGGCACCCCTGGCCGAAGAGAAAGGCCTGGAGCAGGTGGCCTTCATCTACGACGACGTGCCGCGCCACCTGATGGGCGACCCGCTGCGCCTGAAGCAGATCCTCACCAACCTGGTGAACAACGCCATCAAGTTCACGCCCAAGGGCGATGTCACCGTGCGCTGCATGCTGGAAAACCAGACCGAGCGCCACGCCATCCTGCGCATCACCGTCACCGACACCGGCATCGGCCTGTCGGAGTCGGCACGCGCCGACCTGTTCCGCGCCTTCAGCCAGGGCGACCCGTCCACCACGCGCAAATACGGCGGCACCGGCCTCGGCCTCGTCATCTCGCGCCACCTGGTGGAGCAGATGCACGGCGAGATCAATTTCGACAGCAACCCCGAAGGCGGCACCACCTTCTGGTTCACGCTGCGCGCCGACCTCGACTCCTTCACGCAGACCGCCACCTACGGCGACGAACTCGACGGCCGCCAGCTCATCGTGGCCGAGCCGCACGAGGTGTCGCGGCATTTCCTGGTGAACACCGTGGAGCACTGGGGCGCCAGCAGCCGCAGCGTGCAGGACCTGGCCGGCCTGCGCGCCGCGCTCGCCGCCGGCACGGCCGATGCGCTCATTCTCGACATGTCCATGCTGGGCGGGCAGAGCGCGCCCGCCATCATCGACGAGCTGCGCCAGCGCATGGCCGGCCCCATCGTGCTGCTCGCGCGCAGCTCCGACTCCTCGCAGGAACAGGCCAGCTACCAGGGCCGGCAGGTGGCCGTGCTGTCCAAGCCGGTGGCCCCGCGCGAGCTGTACATGCGGCTCTCGCGCATGCTCTCCAGCATGACGCCGGAGCCGGCACAGCTCGGCCTGCTCAACGGCAGCATCACGCCGCTCACGATTCTGGCCGTCGACGACAACCCGGCCAACCTGAAGCTGGTGTGCACGCTGCTCGACGACCTGGGCGTGAAGGCCGTGCCGGCGCGCGACGGCCACGAGGCCATCGCGCTCTGCCGCCAGCAGCGCTTCGACCTCGTGTTCATGGACATCCAGATGCCGGGCCTGAACGGCCTGGAAACCACGCAGGCCATCCGCGCCATGGAAGCCGAAAGCGGCCGCGAGAAACGCATGCCCATCATCGCGCTCACCGCACACGCCATGGCCAACGAGCGCGAGGCCCTGCTCAAGTCCGGCATGGACGACTACATGACCAAACCGGTGCAGGAATCGCAGCTGGTGCACGTGATCGGCAAATGGACCGGCAGCGCGCCCGCGCCACAGCCGGCGGCGGCAGCGCCCGCCCCCGCCGCAGCGGCGGAACCGGCCGGCACGCTGGTCGACTGGAGCGAGGGCCTGCGCCTTGCCGCCGGCAAGCGCGACCTTGCACGCGACATGCTGCTGATGCTGCTGAACAGCCTGGAACAGGAGCGCGACAAGATCACCGCCGCCAGCGAAGCCAACGACATGGAGTCGCTGCTCGGCCACGTGCACTACCTGCACGGCGCCACCCGCTACTGCGGCGTGCCGCGCCTGCGCGACGCCGCGCACCAGCTCGAAACCCGCATCAAGACGCGGCTGCAGGCCGCCCAGGCCGGACGCACCGCCGAACCGGCGGACACCACGCAGTGCCGCAGCGACATCGAACGCCTGCTGGCTTGCGTCGACGAACTGATCGAGTGGCGCGAGAACAACGCGCTGCCGGCCTGAGGGAGAGCCCGATGATCGACTGGGAACAGCTCAGCTTCATGGTCACCGTGGTCGGCCTGCCTTTCGCGATCGTGGTCTACCTGCTCGACCAGCGCCGCGAACGGCAGAACGAGGAAGAGGAAATCTACCAGCGCCTCTCCGACGAATACGCCGAGTTCTGCAAGCTCATCATCGAGAACGCCGACCTGCGCCTGCGCACGCAGAAGGAAACCCCGCCCGACCTCACGCCGGAGCAGCAGGAACGGCGACTGATCCTGTTCGAGATGCTGATCGCGCTGTTCGAGCGCGCCTACATCCTGGTGTACGAAGACGACATGGGCCGGCAGCAGCGCCGCCTCTGGCAGTCATGGGAGGACTACATGCGCGACTGGTGCGAGCGCGAAGACTTCCGCGCG
>DAIRDY010000075.1:0-5814 GCA_036795935.1 Moraxellaceae bacterium
GCAGCAGCCAGTAGGCCTCGATCAGGCTGATCAGCAGCGCCACCGTGACCACGAAGGGAACGACGAACATGAACTTGCCGAGGATGCCCGGCAGCAGCATCAGTGGCAGGAAGGCGGCGCAGGTGGTGAGCACCGAGGACAGCACAGGCATCGCCACTTCGCGGATGCCGGCGAGCACCGCCTCCATGCCTTTCTCGCCGCGCGCCAGGCGGTAATAGATGGCCTCGACAATCACCACGGCATCGTCGACCAGCATGCCGAGCGCGATGACCACGCCAAGCAGCACGGTGAGGTTGAGCGTGGAGCCGATAAGATCGGTGACGAAAAAAGTGCCGGCCAGCGAGAACGGAATGCCGAGCGCCACCAGCACCGCAATGCGCGTGCCCAGGAACAGCCAGCACACCAACATCACCATGATCCATCCGAACAGCGCATTCGACTGCATGATGCCGATGGCATTGCGCGTGGGATGCGTCTGGTCATCAACCAGCGTGATCTGCACGCCCTGCGCGGCGAGCAACGGATTGCGTTCGGCAATGAAGGCGTTGAGCCCGGCCACCATCTCCAGCGTGTTGGCCTTGGCCTGCTTGGTAACTGCAAACAGGATGGCCGGCTCGCCGTTGTAGCTCACCATCTGTGCGGGCCGCTCGCTGCCACGACTGACTGCCGCCAATTCGCCAAGCGCATGCCGCCCCATGGCAGTGTTCACGCCCATGTCGGCCAGCACTTCCGGGTCGGTCTGCTTGCCTTCGAGACGCACCAGCCACTCGCGGTCGCCAATGCGGGTGCGGCCGGCCAGCGTGTTGCGGAACCACGACGCCACCGCATCGGAGACTTCGGTGGCGTTGGCATTGCGTGCCTCAAGGCGCGCCGGATCGATGTCGATGTGCAGTTCGGGGTCGTCAAGGCCGGACGCAATCAGCTTGTCGACACCGCGCAAGCCCTCGATGTCGGTCTTCAGCTTGTAGGCCAGCCGGCGCAGTTTTTCGCCGCCGCCTGGCGCATGCACCACCAGCATTGCCGTCGGGAAGCCGTTGGAGCTGGTGATCTCCACCACCTGCGGGTCTTCCATGTCGCGCGGCAGTTCCTGGCTGGCCTTGTTCTGCACCTCGCGGCGCAGGTCGGCCATGCGCTTGTCGAACTGGCGCTCGGACAGCTCGTTGAAACGGATCAGGATGGACGAGACGTTTTCGCGGCTGTTCGAGGACACATATTTGATGTCCTTGACCTGCTTGATGGCGTCTTCCAGCGGCGAGGTGACCTCGCGCTCGACATCCTCGGCCGATGCGCCAGGCAGCACGCTGATGATGGACACCCAGTTGAAATTGATTTCCGGGTCCTGCGCGCGCGGCATCGACAGATAACTGATGATGCCCATCACCAGCACCACGGCGAAGGTGATGTTGGCGAGCGGGTGGTTGTTTAAAAGTTTTTCCGCGAAGCGCATGCCGGCGACCCCTTATTTCTTCGCCGGCGGCGCCGGCCTGGGCGCGGCAGCTGCAGGCGCCTGCGGATTCAGGCCGAAGCGCCCCTGCTCCACCACCTGCGTGGTGAGCGGCCAGTCCACCGGCACCGGTCGCCCGGCCTGCGCACCCGGCAGCAGGCGGAACACCGGCTTGCCGTTTTCCAGCAGCCACACGCCATGCTCCTGCCCGCGCTGCTGCACATAACTGGCCGGCAGGAAGGGCAGCGGCGAGGTCCATTGCAACTCGCCGACGAGGCCGTTGGGCAGCGGCTCCTTCGCTGTCAGCACCACTTCGCGCGTCTGGTCGCGGCGCTCGATCACGCCGGAGATGCGCGCAATCGTCACCGGCACAGTGCGTCCGGCAATGCGCAGGCCAAGGCCTTTGGCGGCGCGCAGCGCGGGCACCTGCAGCTCCGGCACCAGCGCACGCACCTCGTTGCGGCCCTGTTCGGTGAACACCAGCAGTGCGGTGCCGGGCGCCGCCAGTTCGCCGACGCTGGCCAGCCGTTCCTTCACCGTGCCGTTGAACGGTGCGCGGATCAGCGTGCGCTCGACGTTCAGTTCACCCTGCTTCACGCCTTCGCGCGCGGACGCCAGCTCGGCGCGCAACACCGCGACCTCGGTCTGGCGCTGCAGCAGGAGGTCGGCGGACACATACTGCTTGTCCTTCAGCGCCTCGGCTTGCGCGAGCTGCGCCTCGGCCAGTGCCAACCGGTTCTTCAGCACCTCGGCCTGGGCGCGGGCGCGGCCCAGCTCGATGCCGGCCTGGCGGCCGTCGAGCTTGACCAGCACCTCGCCCTTGCGCACCCATTCGCCGCTGCGCACCGGCATGGCCTCGATGCGGGCGCTGACTTCGGCGGCAATGCGGCTTTCGTTGTCGGCCACCACCGCGGCGGTAATGCGCGACACCGGGTAATCGGCAATCTCGGACAGCGGGCGGCTGGTCAGCGCCGGCGTGGCAACGGCCAGCTGGCTGGACAGGGCCAGCAGGGACAGCAGGTGGGCAAGCCTCATCATTCCTCCGGTGGCGGCCGCTGCACGGGCGGCCGTCCGCAATGCGGGCAACGGCCATGTGGCACGGCCGTCGCAAAACCGCCCGATGCTAGCCCAAAGCCCGCTTGAATGGGCGTGCACATCGGGCCGCCCGGGACACTGGGTCGGTATCGCAGGCAATCCGTCATTTCCCTGCCATGCTTGCCGGGGCAAGCTGCCCCAATCCAACCGATCAGGAGAGCCGCCATGGCCGGCAAGTTCGAGCTCAAGAAAGCCAAAAGCGACCAATTCCACTTCGTGCTCAAGGCCGGCAACGGCCAGGTCATCCTGCAGAGCGAGATGTATGAATCGCGCGCCAGTGCCGAGAACGGCATTGCCTCCGTAAGGAAGAATGCGGCCGATGACGCCCGCTACGAGCGCAAGACCGGCAGCAACGGCAAGCCCTACTTCGTGCTCAAGGCCGCCAACCACCAGGTGATCGGCCAGAGCCAGATGTATGACTCCGCCGCTGCCATGGAGAACGGCATCGAATCGGTGAAGAAGAATGCGCCGGATGCGGCCACCGACGACCTGACGACGGCCTGAGCGGGCCTGGCCCCGCCTGTGGGAGCGGGGCCGCTACGTGCTAGTGTTGGCGGCCTGCATGACTCGTGGATGACCCCATGCTTGCCCGCCTGCACCAACGCTTTCCCGTCTTCTTTGCCCGCGCCCCCCATTTCATTGCGCTGATGCGCCTGGACCGGCCCATCGGCATCTGGCTCTTGCTGTGGCCGACGCTGCTCGCCCTGTTCATTGCCGGTGACGGCCGGCCGGCGGGGCACATCCTGTTCATCTTCGTGCTCGGCGTCGTGCTGATGCGCTCGGCCGGCTGCGTCATCAACGACTGGGCCGACCGCAACCTCGACGGCGCGGTGACGCGCACCCGCGGCCGGCCCATCCCGGCCGGCCTCGTGCGGCCGAAGGAGGCCCTGCTGCTGTTCGCCCTGCTGGTGGCCGGCGCCGCGCTGCTCCTGCCCTTCCTCAACCTGGCCACGTTCTACTGGTCCTTCGGCGCGCTGGGCCTGGCCACGCTCTATCCCTTCATGAAGCGCTACACCCACCTGCCACAGGTGGTGCTGGGCGCGGCCTTCTCCTGGGCCATTCCCATGGCCTTCGTGGCCCAGGGCCAGGTACCCGGCCCGGTGTGCTGGCTGCTCTATGCCGCCAACCTGTGCTGGACCGTGGCCTACGACACCCAGTACGCCATGTGCGACCGCGACGACGACCTCAAGGCCGGCATCAAGTCCACCGCCATCCTCTTCGGCGACATGGACCTGCCCATTGTTGCCAGCCTGCAGGCACTGTTCCTGTTCGCGCTCTGGCTGCTGGGCGGCCGGCTCGACCTGGCCTGGCCCTGGCATGCCGGCATTGTCGCCGCCGCCCTGCTCTTCGCCTGGCAGCTGCGGCACTGCGCCAACCGTGAGCCGGCGCGCTGCCTGGAGGCCTTCCTGCACAACCACCGGGTGGGCGCCGTGCTGTTTGCCGGGCTGTTCTTCGGCTACCTGTTCAAGGCTGCGCCGGTCCTGCCGGGCTGATGCCGGTCTGCGCCAGGCAGCGCGGGCCCCGCGGCGGCCCGCTGCCGTTCATCCCCCGGGCTGTAATATTTCCGTCACGCGCCCAAGCTGTAATACGGTCGTCACCAAACCGAGATGAACAGGCCTGGCGCCATGAAAAGTGAAAAAATCCTCATCGTCGACGACGAAGCCGCCATCCGCGAGATGATCGCGATCGCGCTCGACCTCGCCGGCTTCGACTGCCTGGAGGCCGAGGACGCCCTCGCCGCCCACCACCTCATCGTCGACGAACGCCCGGCACTGATCCTGCTCGACTGGATGCTGCCCGGCATGAGCGGCATCGAACTCGCGCGCCGCCTCAAGCGCGACGAGAGCACCAGCGAAATCCCGGTCATCATGCTCACCGCGCGCGGCGAGGAGGACAACAAGATCCAGGGGCTGGACGCCGGCGCCGACGACTACATCACCAAGCCCTTCTCCACGCGCGAACTGGTCTCGCGCATCCGCGCCGTGTTGCGCCGCACCTCCAGCCTGAACGCCGAGAAGGCCATCGAGGCCGAAGGCCTGAAGCTGGACCCGGTGAGCCACCGCATCACCGCCAACGGCACGCCGGTGGAAATGGGCCCCACCGAATACCGCCTGCTGGCCTTTTTCATGAGCCACCAGGAGCGCGCCTACTCGCGCACGCAGATGCTGGACCAGGTCTGGGGTGGCAATGTCTATGTCGAGGACCGTACCATCGACGTGCACATCCGCCGCCTGCGCAAGGCGCTGGAGCCGCACGGCTTCGACCGCTTCATCCAGACCGTGCGCGGCACCGGCTACCGTTTCTCGACCAAGGTCGACGGCACGCTGGCCAGCGCCCCCTGAGCGGCACCACGGCAATACGCCGGCAACGATTCCACACGATCATGGACTGATCCTGAGCTGCCAACCGCAACCGGTCGGCAGCAGGCACCGGAGTGGCTCGCAACGTGAGCGACATGATGAAGCAGGAGGCCTCGCGCCTCTTGTCGTTTGTTCTGCTGGCCGGCCTGATCGGCTGGCTTTTCGACCATCCCGTGATGGCGATGGTGGCCGGGCTCCTGGTCTATACCGCGCTACACCTGCGCAACATCGAAAAGCTCTACCGCTGGCTGCGCGAGAATCCCGAGGGCGACGTGCCCGAGGGCCGCGGCATCTGGGATGAAATCTTCCACAAGATCTACACGCTGCAGCGCGACGAGCACCGCGCCCGCGACAGCCTGCTCGGCATCATCGAGCGCGCGCGTGCCTCGGTGTCGGCACTCAAGGAAGCCGTGGTGCTGATCGACGGCAACGGCAACCTGGAGTGGTGGAACCCGGCCGCGGAACGCCTGCTCGGCCTGCGCTCGCCATCCGACTTCGGCCAGCCCGTCACCAACTTCATCCGCGATCCGCAGTTCATCCGCTATTTTGAACAGGGTCCCTACAACGAGCCGCTGATCATGGGCTCCGAGCTGCAGCCCGGCCGCCACCTGAAATTCGAGATCACGCGCTTCGGCGGCAACGACCGGCTGATGGTGGTGGACGATGTCACCCGCCTGCACAACCTGGAACAGATGCGCAAGGATTTCGTGGCCAATGTCTCGCACGAGCTGCGCACGCCGCTGACCGTGCTCGCCGGCTATCTGGAAACGCTGCTCGGCAACAGCGAGGACGTCAATCCGCGCTGGCAGCGCGCGCTGCAACAGATGGATGCGCAGGCGCAGCGCATGACCAACCTGGTCAACGACCTGCTGCTGCTGTCGCGACTGGAAAACGATTCCGTGCACCAGGAGCACC
>DAIRDY010000075.1:5914-7820 GCA_036795935.1 Moraxellaceae bacterium
CGCCTCGACATCCAGTCCACGCTGGGCAAGGGCTCGACCTTCACCTGCGTCTTCCCCGGCACGGTCGTGCAACGTCAGGCCGCCTGAGCGCTTGCCATCCGGAAGCCAGTCCACTCGTCATTTCAGGCCATTGCACTGACCTTCTCAGGTGCGCAAGCAGGCCGCTATGATGGCCGGCCTGCCCCGTCCGGGGTTTCATCTGACAACAAGACCGGCTGCTGCCGGCTATGGAGGACTCAGCTCATGCTCGGCCTGATGATGGATCGCCCCCTGCTCATCTCCTCGTTGCTCGAATTCGCCGTCATCAACCATCCGCAGGCGGAGATCGTCAGCCGCAGCGTGGAAGGCGGCATTCACCGCTACACCTGGCGTGAAGCGGCGGCACGCAGCGCACAGCTGGCCAACGCCCTCGTCCGCCTCGGCGTGAAGACCGGCGACCGCGTCGCCTCGCTGGCCTGGAACACCAACCGCCACCTGGAAATGTATTTCGGCGTCTCCGGCATGGGCGCCGTGATGCACACCATCAATCCGCGCCTGTTCCCGGAACAGATTGCCTGGATTGCCAACCACGCCGAAGACCGCTTCATCTTTACCGACCTCACCTTCCTGCCGCTGGTGGATGCCGTGCGCGCTCACCTGAAGAGCGTGGAAAAGGTCGTGGTGCTGGCACCGCGTGCCGCCATGCCGGCCGGCCGCGAGGACCTGGTCTGCTATGAAGAGCTGATTGCCGCCGAGAGCAGCGACTTCGCCTGGCCGGCGCTGGACGAGAAGAGCGCGGCGTCGCTTTGCTACACCTCGGGCACCACCGGCCATCCCAAGGGCGTGCTCTACACGCACCGCTCCACGGTGTTGCACGCCTGGGCCAGCCTGCACTCCGGCGCCCTCGACATCGGCCGCGACAGCGTCATCCTGCCGGTGGTGCCGATGTTCCACGTGAATGCCTGGGGCACGCCTTACAGCGCCGCCATGGCCGGCTGCAAGCTGGTGCTGCCGGGTGCCGGCCTCGACGGCAAGAACCTGCACGAGCTCATCGACGGCGAACAGGCCACGCTCTTGCTCGGCGTGCCCACCGTCTGGCTGGGCCTGCTCAACTACCTCGACAGCATCAACGCCAAGATGCACAGCGTGACGCATGTGGTGGTCGGCGGCTCGGCGGCACCGCTCGCCATGATCCGCGCCTTCGACGAGAAGCACGACGCCTTCCTGATCCATGCCTGGGGCATGACCGAAATGAGCCCGCTCGGTACCGTCAACGGTCCGACGGCGGAAATGCTCGCGCTGCCGAAGGAGCAGCGCTACCAGCGCCAGCTCAAGCAGGGCCGCCCGATCTACGGCGTCGACCTGAAAATTGTCGATGACGAAGGCCGCGAACTGCCGCGCGACGGCAAGACCTTCGGCCGCCTGCTGGTGCGCGGCCCGTGGATCACCAGCGGCTATTACAAGAACGACGACCGCTCCTCCTTCGTGGACGGCTGGTTCGACACCGGCGACGTGGCCACGCTGGACGAACGCAACACCATGCAGATCGTCGACCGCCGCAAGGACGTCATCAAGTCCGGTGGCGAGTGGATCAGCTCCATCGACCTGGAAAACGTCGCTGTCGGCCATCCGGCCGTGAAGGAAGCCTGCGTCATCGGCGTTGCGCATCCGAAGTGGGACGAACGCCCGCTACTGCTGATCGTGCTGAAGGAAGGTGCCAGCGCGACCAAGGAAGAACTGCTGGAGTTTGTCGGCAAGAGCATTGCGAAGTTCTGGCTGCCGGACGACGTGATCTTTGTCGCCGACCTGCCGCACACTGCCACCGGCAAGCTGCACAAGGTGCCCCTGCGCGAGCAGTATGCCAACCACCTGATGAAGTAAGCGCTGCTGGCGAACAAAAAAGCCCGCGATGATCGCGGGCTTTTTT
>DAIRDY010000075.1:7920-9963 GCA_036795935.1 Moraxellaceae bacterium
AAGGTCGATGTTGAAGCGGTCGAAGGGCGTGATGCCGATGCCGGCCGTGACCACGTCGGAAACATTGTCCTTGAGGTCGGCACGGTAGCCGGCGCGCAGGTGGAAGTGGCGGCCGGCCGAGAACTCAACGCCCGCGCGGGCGAACTGGGTTTCCGCCAGCAGGTCATAGCCGTTGCGCACGGTAAGGTCGACATTGAACTCGGCCTTGAAATAAGTGCCGCTGTAACCGGCGGCGGCCGTCAGCACCGGCTCCATCTTGTACTCGGCACTGCCGCCGCTGGCGGCCGGGCCGTCGAAGCTTTTCGGGACCAGGTTCTCGATGACACCCGCCAGCACATACTCGCCATTGTCGCCCAGACGCAGGTTCGCGCCGAGGTCGACGTTGATGTGGTTGTAGGACTCCTTGTTGCCGTCATCGAGCACGTCCTCCTCCTCGAAGCTGGCAACATTGAAACCCTGTGCGGCCAGCTCGATGCGCTGTGCCTTTAGCGTGGCGCCCAGCTCCAGCGCATCGCCCACTTTCTTGCCGAACATCAGGCCGGCTTCGGCCAGGCCGATGGCGGAAGCGAGCTGCTGCGAATTGAGGTCGTCGCTGGTGGCCAGGCCGCTCTCTATGGCGGCGAGCACGGCGGCATCGCCACTGTCGTAGTCGAACTCGGTACCGACCGCCACCTTGCTGCGCACCACCAGTGCCACCGGCAGCGTGCTGTTGGGAATGGCGATCATGAGGCCGGTGCCGGCCTCGATCTGCACGATGCGGCCGTCCAGCGACTGCAGCAGGTTGTTCACCGTCACCGAATCACCTGGCTGCGGGTTGTCTTCAAGTGCATCCAGGGCATCCTGCGCATCTTCGGTGGCGTCGATCATGCCGTCCTTGTCGGAGGCAAACAGGCCGACGTTGAGCGCAAAACTGAAGTCGTCGTTTTCGTCAAACTTGTTGATGAGGGCCGGGTTGATCATGGCCTGGTTGTATTCGCCGAGCGTGAGTCCGGCGCCGCCGCGCGCCATGGCGCGGGCATCGAAGATGTCGGCCTGGGCGGCCAGCGGGGTCAGGCCGAACACGGCCAGGGCAAGAGGCGTGAGCTTGCGCATGAAGGGCATCCTTGTTGTCGTTGTGGAGTTCCACCGGCCGGGGCAGGTGAACCCGGTATAGAAGGATGCCCGCACCATGGCAAGCTGCCATCCCCCATTCAGGGGATGACGGCCGCGGCGGCGCCGACCGCCGGCAGACGGCCATGAAAAAACCGCGCCGGGGCGCGGTTTTTCTGGCGGAGCGGCGGCGTCTTACTTCAGCTGCAGCTTTTTCTCGATGTCGTCATAGCTGGTATGGCGGACATCGGCGCCCTTGACCAGGAAGATCAGCTGCTCGGAGATGTTGCGCGCGTGGTCGCCGATGCGTTCCAGCGAGCGTAGCACCCACATCACGCTGAGCACGCGCGAGATCGCGCGCGGGTCTTCCATCATGTAGGTCATGAGCGCGCGCATCGCGGTCTTGTATTCAGTGTCGATGGCGCTGTCGGCCTGCATCACGCGGAAGGCGAGGTCGGCATCGAAGCGCGCGAAGGCGTCGAGCGCATCGTGCACCATGGCGCGCACCTGGTTGCCGATGTGGCGGGTTTCCACATAGCCGCGCGGCGACTCGCCCTCTTCGCAGAGCGCGATGGCATAGCGCGCCACCTTCGAGGCTTCGTCGCCGATGCGCTCGAGATCGGTGATGGACTTGCCGATGGCGATGATGAAGCGCAGGTCGGAGGCGGCCGGCTGGCGGCGCGCGAGGATGCGCACCAGCTCTTCGTCGATGGCGCGCTCCATGGCATTGATCTGCTTGTCGGTGTCCTGCACCTGCTCGGCGAGGCGCGAGTTGGCATCGAGCAGCGAGGTCACGGCATCGCTGACCTGTTTTTCGACCATGCCGCCCATGGCCAGGAAATCGGTGCGCACGTCTTCCAGTTCGGCATTGAACTGCTGCGAGATGTGCTGGCTGTATTCGTCTTTGCTAACCATGTCTGCCGGCTCCTGTTGCCGTCATGTGGCGTATCCGCC
>DAIRDY010000076.1:0-1082 GCA_036795935.1 Moraxellaceae bacterium
GGGGTAATTGTCGCAAATCTCATGTGGCATCAAAGAGTTTTGACACAGCCTGAAAAGGCGGGCTTTTTGTTGCGCGGGGAACTGCTCAGAGCATGGCCAGCAGGCCTCCCAGCTCGAGCCTGAGTTCACCACCGGTCTGATCGGCAAACGTCAGTGCCGGCCCGTTCCAGTCAAACCCGATGCGCAGCCATTGCTGGCCCGCCTGCACCAGCACACCGGAGCCGCCGAGGCTCACCTGCAGCGCCACATCCGTCGTGCTGTTGGGCTGGTAGATGCGCAGTACCGTGCCGTCGAGCGCCAGCCGGTAGGTCTTGGCCCAGGCCGCGACATGCGCTTCGCCGCTCAGCGACACATGCATGTTGCTGAAGTCGAAGTTGAGGAGATTGGCCAGCAAGGCGCCCAGATCGAAGGCCTCGGCGCCGAGCGCCTCCAGCAGGCTGTCACGGGCATGGGTGACCAGCGTGCCGAGATCGGTGACGCTCCCGCTGGCGGTCACCACGGCATCGGGCACCGTCAGCACCTTGGCAAGGAAGCGTGCATTGAACCAGGCGTCATCGGTCATGCCGAAGGTCAGCGCGTCATCCGTGTTCTTGCGGATGCTGACGCTGTCGCCATTCGGCAACACCACCGTGCCGTGCTCGATGGCGCCGGCCAGCTTCACGCCGCCGTTGTGGCCGTTCATGTCGAGATCGGCCCAGGCCAGGCCCGCCAGCGACAGCTCACTGCCGTTCACCAGATTGCTGATGCCAGCCGCGCCCTCCACCGTGAACACGCCGTGACCGGAAGCCATCAGCGTATTCAGCACCTGCAGCAGACTTTCCTGGCTCAGGTTGCCGGAGAACAGCGCGGCCAGGCCGGAGAGATCGGTGTCCTTGGGGTCGATGCCGAGCGTGCCGTCGATATGCGCACGCACGCGCTCGTTGCTGAGCTCGCCCTGGGCCGTGAAGGTGAAGAGACCCGCCGTCGAACCCGCCGACAGCGAGGTCAGGCCGATGGTGAGGTCGACGTCCATGCCGAAGCGGTTGCCGACCAGCCTGACCGTGCGCGCCGTGCAATCCAGCGTCGCGCTGTAACCCTCTTCA
>DAIRDY010000076.1:1182-3595 GCA_036795935.1 Moraxellaceae bacterium
TTGCTATTGAGGCCCGCCATCGGCGGCAGCGTGTTCAGCACATAGGCCTGCAGGCTGTCGATGCGTTCCTGCCACTGCGCGATCAGGGTTTCGGCATCGCCGGTGGTGAGCTGCTGCGCCACGTTGCGCGCGGCCTCCAGCCAGGCCTGCAGCGAGGGCGTGTCGTCAAAGGTGGCCTGCAGCAGGCGGCCGTCATTGGCCAGGAACTCGACCACATAGCGGTCGATCAGCGCATTGATGGAGCTGCCCTGACCGGCGGCCATCTCGGCAAAGCCGGCACTCAGCAGCGACACCTTGAGGCCCGAGGCATCCGTGGTCGACACCCAGACCGCGCTGGTGATGTCACCGGCCGGCGCCAGCAACTGCTCCGGCGTCATGCCAAGCAGCAGCGCCAGGCGCTGGCGGGCGAAAGAGAGGGAAAGCTTGTCGAGGCGGCCACCGACCGCCTCGGCGTAGCGCACCACCAGCGTGCTGAGCGGGGTCAGCGGCATCACGGTCACCGAGCCGTCGGCCTGGACCTCGGCCCAGCTGACCAGACCCGGCGCCTCGGTCAGCGGGACCAGCTCGCCGAAGGCAGCGCCATCGCAACCGGCCACGGCATCGCAGCGCATCTGCGCGGCATCGTCGTCACCCAGCGTCAGCGTCAGCCGCAGCAGGCCGCGGGTCTCGGCCGGCAGCTGCAGGCTGAAACCGCCGGCCGCATTGGTCGCCGCCTCGGCCACCTTGACCCAGGCCGTGCCCTGCCACTGTGCCGCCTCGACTACGCCACCGTCGATGACACCCTTGACCACGGAGCTGCTGACCGCCACCGGTGCCGGCGGCGTGGTGGTGCCGCCACCGGCGGACTTGTCGTCACTGCCGCAGCCGGCAATGAACAATGAGGAAATCAGGGCGAGACCGCCCAGTAATGAATGGCGCACCGTGGTGACCCTCGTTCTAGTGGTTGTTATGGGGCAGCACTGCTTGAGACCAGTCCCGGAAGCTCCCCGAGTATGACCAGTCACGGAAAATCGGCTCAAGGCCGCCGGTCGCCCCCAGCGGTCACCGGACCGAAAGGTCACCACTCAGAAACGGAGGTTGTAGAAAAGGTCGATGGCGTTTTCGAGCGAGGACAAGGCCTCGAGGTACAGGCGGGGCCGGATCTGGTAGCGCAGGGTGATGGTGTTGACCGGCGTGAACACGCCCACCCCGTAACTCAGGTAGAGCGAGGGGCTGAGATAGCCTGAAACCTTGACCTGGGTATCGTCGCCGCTGCCCTCGGCATCCAGCGACAGGTCCTGGATGCCGAGCACGCTGCCGATGCCCGAGGTGAGGCCGGCACCACCGCGCGCGCCCAGCTTGATGGCCGCGGCCGCCAGCATCAGGTTGTTGTCGCTGCCCTCGGCATTGGCCGCCACCAGGGGCCGACCCAGCACCAGATAGGACAGGGCCTCCTCCTGGGCCATGGATGGCTCGGAGAACAGCGTGGCCTCGGGCGCATTGGCCCGGCCCAGCACCCGGATGCCGACCACCACGTCGTCCACCTCGCGGATGGCCTCGATGTCGAGTCCGGGCTGGGTGACGCTGCCGGCAAACACCAGCTGGCCACGGCGGATGCGCAGGTTCTGGCCGTAGGCCTGGTAGCGCGCCTCCTTGTCCAGCTCGACCTCGCCCGCCGCCTCCAGTCCGCGCTGGCCGCTCTGGCGCAGGCGCAGGCCGCCGCCCAGCTTGCTGGTCAGACCAAAGCCCTCGAAACTGACATCATCGCCCAGCATGAGCTCGATGTCGGTACTGACCTGCCAGGGCTGGCCGCGCGCCACCAGCTGCACGCGCCGGTCGCCGGTCTGCAGCACGCGCACATCCGCCGACAGGCCGACTGCCCGCTCCGGCAGCGACTTCAGGTTGATGCGGGCCATGGGCACGCGCACGCTGCCGCGCAGGTCGATCTGTCCGGGCACCATGCGCAGGCGCAGGTCCGGGCTGACCTCGGCAAGCAGTTGTGGCTCCTGGCGCAGCTCGAAACGCTGACCGCGCAACGCCAGCTCAAGCGACGGCGCTTCCTGCCAGTTTGCCGTGCCGGTGAGCGTGCCCGTGCCGGGACCGCTGCGCAGCTCGCCCTCGATCTGCGCCGCATCGCCAGCCACGGCAACGCGCAGGCCGACGTCCTCCGCCTGCAATGGCAGCCGGCGCAGCGCCAGACGGCCGTCGGCAATCGCGAGCTCCCCGAAGAAACGGGGGGCACGCAGCACGCCGGCCAGCCGCCCGTTGACGCCGAAACGCCCCGACAGTTGCGACAGCTCCGGGAAGAACGGCTGCAGCACCTCAAGGCGCAGACCCGCAAGGTCGACATCGCCGCGCAGCGGCAGGCCCTCGGTGTAGGGATCGAGATGCAGGTCGGCACGGCCGCGACCCAGCTCGTCGGAGAGCAGCGCCA
>DAIRDY010000076.1:3695-4784 GCA_036795935.1 Moraxellaceae bacterium
CGGCCAACCGCCAGTCCAGCCCGGCATAGGCCAGCCCTGCCTCCGCCAGGCGTCCGGACCAGTCATTGCCGGCGCCGACCATGCCGCCCTCCAGTCGGCCGTCACTGGTCACACCACCACCCGCGAGGCCCCAGTTGAGCGCATGCCTCTGGCGCTCGCCCTGCAAGGTCAGCCCCAGCTCACCCAGCGCAAGGCCGCGCACGCTCAACTCGCCCAGCGCCAGCTCGAGACGGCTGTCGGCGTCGCCCAGCGCCGCCACCCGCCCCTGCAGACGGGCCGTGGCCGCTTCGGCCCCCGCCACGGCCAGCGCGCTCCCCTGCAGATCGACGAGCAGATCCGGACGCTCCACTGGTCCGACCAGATTAAGAGAGCCCTCCAGCCGCCCTGCCGTACCGGGCAACAGGAGTTCAGGCTCGGCAAACGCCAGTTGCAGGCGGCCGTTCCAGGCATCAGCCAAGTCGCCTGCCAGCTGCAGCCGGTTCTCGCCCCAGGCGAGCGCCAGACCCGGGCTGCTGGCCCGCGGCAGACGCCGCTGTCCGTCCACGGCCAGCGAAAGCACGCCATCCAGTCGCAGCGGCCGCTCGCGCAGTTGGCCGGTCAGTGCCACGTCATCGACATGCAGCTCGCGGCGCGGCCCCTGCAACGCACCACGGCCACTTACTGTTCCCGAAAATTGGCCAGACCACTCAGGCAGCCACCAGCCAGTGGCGAAGCCGGCCAGCGACAGCGCGCCCTGCCAGCGCAGGCCCTGGCGGAAATCCAGCTCACCGCCGGCCTGCAACTCGCCGGCATCGCCCTGATAGCGCAGGCGATCGACCACCAGCTGGCGCTGGGCACCGGCCAGCTCGAGTTGCCACTCCCCGGCCGGCAAGCGCTCGCCGGCCAGCGCCAGTTGCCCGGTCAGGCGGTACTGCTCCTGGTTGCCCTGCAGCACCAGACGCCCGCCAGAACTGGTCACACCAGCAAGCTGGGGCAGCGAGCGCTGAACCTGCTGCCAGTCCAGTACCAACGCATGGCGGCTCGCGGGCTGCCAGGGCAGGCCCGTGGCCTCATCCTGCAGGCGCCAGCGCTCGCCACCGGCCAGCGCCA
>DAIRDY010000076.1:4884-9862 GCA_036795935.1 Moraxellaceae bacterium
CGCCAGTCCGTGCGCAGCCGCCACTGGTAGCGGCCGGCCGGCGCCGGGCGACTCTGCAACTGCAGGTCGGCCAGGGAGCGCAGGCCCTTGCGGTCACCGATCGCGCGCAGGCGGCCCTCGCGGCTCTGCAGGGCAAGCTCCGGCCACCACGGCAGCGAAAGGTCAGACCAACTGAGGTCAGCCTCAAAAGGCAGGTCCGGCAGCAGCGGCTTCACCCGCCCCTGCAGGCGAGCGGTGAGCGCGCCGGAGGAGCGGGCATCGACATCAAGGTCGGCCAGGCTGTTGTCGAGCCGGAAGTGCACCGGCGCCCAGCCCTGTTCGTGAGTCACCCGCGGCGCCACCCAGCCCGTGCCCTGCAAGGGCCAGTCACCCCAGAAGCGCAACTCTCCGGCCAGGCCGAGGCGCCCCAGCCGGGCATCCTCCGCACTCAGGCGCTGAAGCCGCAGGTTGGGGCCGGCCCAGCGTCCGGCCAGCTCGATGCGGTCCAGCGACCAGCGCGACGTGCCTTTCTCGATAACGCCCTGGCGCAGGACCAGCGTCTCCACCTGCAATGCCAGCGGCAGGACCAGCCGCGGCAACCTGACCGGCTCGGCGGACGGTGGTCCGACCAGCCTAAGGGTCACGCCCTCGGCCTCCAGATGCTCGACCACCACCTCGCCACGCAGCAGCTGCAGCAGGCTCCAGCGCGCGAGCAGGTGGCGGATGTGCAGGTCGACCTTGCGCGTCTCCAGCCGGAACTCGGCCAGCTCCAGCCCGGTGAGCAGCGTGCCGCTGCGCACCTCGACGCGCAGTGCCCGCTGCATGCCGAGCGCGCGCTCGACCACCCAGCGGCTACCGGCCTCGCTGCCGAGCAGGGCCAGCAGCGGCAGGCTGACCAGCACCAGCAGCAGCAGCGTCCAGAGCAGCCCGCGCCACAGCCAGCGGCCGGGACGATGCAGCCAGGCCAGCGCCTTCACAGGCTGGCCCCCATGGAGAAGTGCACGCGGAAGGACGGGTCGGGCTCGGACACCGACCAGGCGAAGTCGAGACGGATCGGGCCCACCGGCGACACCCAGCGGATGCCGGTGCCGGCACCGGTCTTGATGCCCTCATCCAGCGAGTCAAAGGCATTGCCGGCATCGACAAAGAGCGCCACGCGCCAGCGCGGGTAGAAGGTGTAGTCGTATTCGGCACTGGCCGTGGCCAGGTTGCGCGCACCGATGGCGATGCCTTCGGCATCGCGCGGCGACAGCGACTTGTAGTCGTAGCCGCGCACGCTCTGGTCGCCACCGGCGAAGAAACGCATGCTGAGCGGCACCTGGCTGAAGTCATCGGCCAGGATGCTGCCGCCATCGGCGCGCAGGATGAACTGATGGTTGTCGGCCAGCGTGCGCAAAAAGCGGAAGCCGGCGCGCAGCAGGATGAAGTCGGCATCGGACAGGAGCTCGGAGGACGCCACTTCCACCTGATAGAACTGGCGGTCGCCCCAGTGCGGATCGACGCCGCCACGACTGCGCACGCGGTCCAGGCTGAAGCCGGGCAGCACGAGGTCGGACTTGCCCTCCTCCCCGTCCGGGCGGCGGAAGGACTCGCGGTTGGCTCGCAAGGAGAAGGTGCGCTTCCAGCCCTGGTCCTGCTGGATCTGGCGCTGCACGCCGATCACGGTGTTGTAGGTCACCACCTCGTCCACCACCTCGCGCTGCACGCCGTAGATGTATTGCAGCACATCGTCGAGCGGATGCTTCCAGGGAATGGAATAGGTGGCATCGAAGCGGCGGCGCACGTCCGACAGCTCGGTGGTGGCCTTGATGCCGTGGCCGCGGTCGTTGATGAGGGGCCGGCGCCAGGCCAGGCTGAGGCGGGTCTCGACGTCGGTGGAGTAGCCGATGCCGATGTCGAGATCGTTGGGCTTGTCGCCGGAAATGCTGACCTGCACCGGCACGCTGCCGTCGCCCGCCTCCTCGCGCAGCTGGCGCACGCGCACCTGGCTGAAATAGCGGGTGTCGAGCAGGGACTTGTTGAGCTTGATCAGGCGCGCGGCCTCGAAGGGCTCGCCCTCGGTGAACGGCACCAGGGACTCGAGCACGCCGGGGCGCAGCAGGGTTTGCGGCTGCCCGTCCATGCCGACAAACGTCGCCGGGCCGAAGCGGTAGCGGGCACCGCTGTCATAGACCAGGTCGGCAGAGGCGGCGCGGCGGGCCGGATCGACCACCACCTCGGCCTGCGTCCACTGGCCGTCGAAATAGCCGCGGTCCAGCGCCAGGGTCTGCACCGCCGACTTCAGCGCCTCGTACTGGCCATGATGGAAAACGTCGTTCTTTTTCAGCGGCAGGCTTTCGCGCAGCGCGGTAAAGGCGATGTCGTTGCCGGCCTCGCCCTCGAAGCGCAGCTCCAGCCGCACGAGGCGCACCGGCTCGCCCGGCGTCAGCTCGATAAGGACGCGACCGTCCTTCTGCTCGATGCGCGCCGTGGCCTCGTAATAGCCCATGGCGGCGAGAGCATTGCGCACACTCTCCTGCAGGCGCTGCCGGGTGCTGCGCCAGGCACGGAATTCGTCGTCGCTCACCGTGCCGACGTGAGCCGCCACGTTGTCACGCAGCGCATCCGTGCCGCCCTTCACCTCCACGCGCACCTCGGCCAGCGCCAGCGCCGGCACGGCAAGCAGCAGGCCGGCCATCACCCTGGCCACCCGCCCTGCCGCACCGCTTTTGCCCTGACGCCTGACTGCCATGCCGGATTCCGCGAAAAGTCGGGATCATAGCCAGTTTTGCCGGCCCGGTTTGTGAAAAAAGTGCTGCTGCTGCCCGCGCATGGCCGCTTCAAGTAGTATCGGCCGAAACCCGCGCCAGCGCGGGTGGCCGCCACCGTCACGGATGCCCTGCATGAGTAACCAGTTCAGCCTGCTGAAAACCCGCCGCTTCCTGCCCTTCTTCCTTACCCAGTTCTTCGGCGCCTTCAACGACAACGTGTTCAAGCAGGCCGTGGTCATCTTCCTGACCTTCAGCGGCGCCACGCTCGTCGACCTGCCGCTGACGGTACTGACCAACCTCTGCGCCGGCCTGTTCATCCTGCCCTTCTTCCTGTTCTCGGCCACCGCCGGCCAGATTGCCGACAAGTACGAGAAGGCCAGCCTGATCCGCCTGACCAAGCAGATGGAGATCGGCATCATGGTGCTGGGCGCCACCGGCCTGCTGCTGCAGCAGTTCTGGATACTGATGCTGGCGCTGTTCCTGATGGGCACGCAGTCCACGCTGTTCGGGCCGATCAAGTACTCCATCCTGCCGCAGTCGCTGAAGAAGGAAGAGCTCATCGGCGGCAACGGCCTGGTGGAAATGGCCACCTCGGTCGCCATCCTCACCGGCTCCATCCTGGGCGGCTGGCTGGTGGCGCTGCACGGCGGCCGCGAGTTCGTGGCCTGGGCGGTGCTCATCATCGCCGCACTCGGCTATCTGGCCAGCCGCCACGTGCCCGCCGTCGCCGTCACCGATCCCGGCCTCAAGATCAACTGGAACCCGGTCACCGAAACCTGGCGCACCTTCCACTTCACGCGCGAGAACCGCACCGTCTTCCTGTCCATCCTCGGCATCTCGTGGTTCTGGTTCTACGGCGCCACCTTCCTCGCACAGATGCCCGTGTTCGCCAAGGAAGTGCTGGGCGGCAACGAGCTGGTGGTGGTGCTGATGCTGACCATCTTCTCGGTGGGCGTGGGCGTGGGCTCGCTGCTCTGCGAAAAGCTCTCCGGCAAGCGCGTGGAACTCGGCCTTGTGCCCTTCGGCTCCATCGGCATCACCGGCTTTGCCATCGACCTCTATTTCGCCACCCGCGGCATGCAGCCCGCCGCCCTCGTGGGCGTGCGCGACTTCCTCGCCATCGCCGCCAACCAGCGCGTGGTCATCGACCTGCTGATGATCGGCCTGTTCGCCGGCTTCTACATCGTGCCGCTGTACGCCCTGGTGCAGACCCGCACCCCGCCCGACCACCGCGCCCGCGTCATCGCCGGCAACAACATCCTCAACGCCTTCTTCATGGTGGTGTCGGCACTGATGGCCGTGGCCCTGCTCACCAAGGCCGGCTTCTCCATCCCCGACCTCTTCCTCACCGTCGCCATCCTGAGCGCGGCCATCTCCCTCTACATCTATACGCTGGTGCCCGAGTTCCTGATGCGCTTCATCGTCTGGATCTTCATGAGCGTGTTCTACCGCGTGGACAGCAAGCACACGGACCGCATTCCCGAGGAAGGCGGCGCCGTCATGGTTTGCAACCACGTCAGCTTCTTCGATGCGCTGATCCTGGCCACCGCCATCCGCCGCCCGCCGCGCTTCGTGATGGACCACAACATCTTCAAGAACCCGGTGCTGAACTTCATTTTCCGCACCGCGCGCGCCATTCCCATCGCCCCCGCCAAGGTCGACCCCGCACTGCTGGAAAAAGCCTATGACGACATTGCCGAGGCGCTGGCCAACGGCGAGCTGGTCTGCATCTTCCCCGAAGGCCGCATCACCGATAATGGCGAGATGTACCCGTTCAAGAACGGCATCCAGCGCATTGTCGAGCGCACGCCGGTGCCGGTGTACCCGATGGCGCTGCAGGGACTGTGGGGCAGCTTCTCCAGCCGCAAGGGCGGCCCCGCCTTCACCAAGTTCCCGCGCCGCTTCCGTTCGCGGGTGGCCGTGAGCGTGGGCGAGGCCGTGACACCGCAGGAGGCGACACCGGAACGACTGGAGGCGCTGGTGCGGGAGTTGCGTGGCGACTGGAAGTGAGGGAGCGCGCCATTGCGGCACGCGACGTGTATGAGCAGTTACACGTCGCGCCCGTTATCTGGCGTGCTTATCTGGCGCATAACACCCTTGCCCCAACGCCAAGTGATTGAAAGTAGTGACTTCCTTATAAGGAGGCAGCGGAGTTATACACCACTGCCCATGGAATAAAGCACCGCTTTAGGGTGCACATGAACTGCGGTGTATAACTCCACCCAGGGCGCGCCAAGTTGTTGATGATG
>DAIRDY010000077.1:0-9839 GCA_036795935.1 Moraxellaceae bacterium
GGGCAAACGGGGCGGCGATGCTACCACCGCTACCCTGCCGGTCGGCAGCCACCCGACAGGAAGCAGCACAAACTGCAGGATTCATAAACCAGGATAAAAACAACTCTCGCAACTAACGAAGCCAACGAGAAGTCATGCAGAAAAAGCCGATGAACTACATCATTTCCGGCATTCAATCCTTATGTACCCCTAAAATACTGGTAGAGTCCCTTAATGAAAATTATGAACCCCACCAAAATTAAGCCCCACAATATTATGAATCTACCTCCCTCTTGAGATGCCATAAAATAGGTATAGCCAGAGGCTCCTGCGCCTGCAGTGATCAACACCCCACCAATCACTAAGTTACCTAGCACAGGCGACTTCCCTGAATCAGAAATATCTTTTCTTATTTTATCAACCGCACTGTGCAATACCTCTTGGCTAACCCCGCGCAGCACCAACTCTTTCAGCGCTGAATTTAAATCAATGCCCCCACCCAATGCAGCCTTTAGATAATCATAAGCTTGATCTAATGTATTTCCAGTTTTGATATCTTCCTCTTTTAAGCGAATTACATCTTCAAGAACCTTTCTTGCCTCATCAGTAATCTCTTTTGATTCAAGCAACTTAAGCTCATAAATATCCATAGATGAATACTTTGATCTTAAAGTCTTCTCTGAAACATTCATAAATGACACCAATTAAAATCAAGGAATCGAATTTACGGCGAAAAGACAAAAACCAACAAAAACAAAATAGGAGATATAACCGCAATCAAGCGTCGATCAGTATTCTTCCTCGTCGCCGGCGGCGGCACGCGCGGCGCGCCGTTCGGCCTCGTCGCGCGCATCCATGATCTCGCGCAGCAGGCTGTCGAGGTCGGCCGGGGTGTCGTCCTCTTCCGCCTCGCCGGTCAGCGGCGTGTCCGGGGTCAGCAGGCCGCTTTCGTAAATGCCCCAGATCTCGCGCGCATAGGCGGTGTCGAGCAGCTCGGGGGCAAAACGGCCGAAGAAATCGGCGAGGTTGTTGACGTCGCGCGCCAGCATGTCGCGGGCGTGGGCGTTGCCGGCCGCATCGACAGCCTGCGGCAGGTCGATGATCACCGGGCCGTCGGGCGCCATCAGGATGTTGTATTCGGACAGGTCGCCATGCACGAGGCCGGCGCAGAGCATGCGCACGACTTCACGGATCAGTTGCGCGTGGCAATCCAGCGCCTCCTCGGCGCTGAAGGCGACCTCGGAGAGTCGCGGCGCGGGGCGGCCTTCGGCATCGGCCACCAGGTCCATCAGCAGCACGCCCTCGAAACAGCCGTGCGGTGTCGGCACGCGCACGCCGGCGGCGGCCAGACGGTACAGCGCACTGACCTCGGCGTTCTGCCAGGCCGCCTCCAGCTCCTGTTTGCCAAAGCGCGAGCCCTTTTCCATGGCGCGCGCGGCGCGCGTGTTCTTCACCTTGCGGCCTTCGCGGTAGGTGGCGGCCTGGCGGAAGCTGCGGCGCTCGATTTCCTTGTAGATCTTGGCGCAGCGGATGACTTCGCCGGAACGCACGAGATAGACCACGGCTTCCTTGCCGGTCTTGAGCTGGCTCACGACTTCGTCGATGAGGCCGTCTTCCACCAGGGGCTTGAGGCGCGCGGGGGTTTTCAATCAGGCACTCGCGAGCGCGCCGATGCGCCCGGCCACCATGGTCCAGCTCGGGTCGCGATGCAGTGCAGCCCAGTCCTGGCGGAAACGGCCGCGCATGGCGGCCACACGGCGCGGGTCGGGGAACTGGCCACGCGCCTCGAGCGCGGCCAGCGCCTCGAGGGCGGCCGCGCGGTTGTTGCAGACCAGCACCATGTCGCAGCCGGCATCGAGCGCGGCATTCACGCGCTGGCCGAAACCACCGGCCACGCCCGCTCCTTCCATGCTCAAGTCATCGGAGAAGATCAGGCCGTCGAAGCCCAGGCGTTCGCGCAGCACGTCCTGCAGCCAGAAGCGCGAGAAGCCGGCAGGATTCGGGTCCACGAGCGAATAGATGACATGCGCCGGCATGATGCCCTGCAGCTCGCGCGCGAGCGCCATGAAGGGACGCAGGTCATGTTCCTCGATTTCGGCCCAGGGCCGGGCGTCCACGGGAATCGCCACATGCGAGTCGGCCTCGACCGAGCCGTGGCCGGGAAAATGCTTGCCGGTGGCGGCCATGCCGGCATCGTTCATGCCGCGGATGAACTCGCGCAAGAGCGTGATGGCAATGCCCGGGTCGCCATGGAAGGCGCGGTCGCCGATCACGCGCGACAGGCCGCAGTCGACATCGAGAATGGGCGCGAAACTGATGTCCACGCCCACCGCCAGCACCTCGGCCGCCATCAGCCAGCCGCACTGCTGCGCGAGCTGGCGCGCGGCACCGGCATCCTCGGCATACAGCTCGCCAAACACCTTCATCGGCGGCAGGCGCACGAATTCGTTGCGGAAGCGCTGCACGCGCCCGCCTTCCTGGTCGACGGCGATCAGGATGTCCGGGCGAACAGCACGGATCTCCTGCACCAGCGCCGTCACCTGCGCCACGCTCTCGTAATTGCGCGCAAACAGGATCAGGCCGCCGACATGCGGGTGTTGCAGCAGTTGTTTCTCGTCCGGCGTGAGGGTCAGGCCCTCCACGTCCAGCATCAGGGCACCGGGCGCCATTTCGTCTCTCTTTTCGTTGCGTTACTGCTTGCTGAAACGCATTTCTCGGCAAGCCGTCCAGGCGCCGGCGCGGGCGCCGGCAAAAAACAGGTGGCGGCCCGCTAGCCGCCACCAGAACTCACTCCACCGGCCTCAGCACCAGACGCCGGCTGAACTGCCGGGCGACCAGCTCGGGATCATGGAAGGCCATGCGCCGGTTGCGGCCGGAAAGGTAGAGCGGAATGCCGTCGGCATAGTGCGGGCTGGCCGGGTTGCCGCTCTGGCCACCGGCAATCAGCACATGCAGCGGCTCGGTGAGACTGAAATCCACGGCCAGGCGCATGGCCGGCACGTTCCACACCTTGTAGCCGTCACCGATGGTATAGCCGGCGACGTTCACGGTGTTGGTGGAACCGGGCGCGGGATAGGGGCCGCGGTCGAGATAGCCGGCGAGCGCGCCCACGGCCTTGGCCTGGGCAAACGGCAGGAACGGTTTCAGCTTGGTCGACGGGGATTCCCAGTGGTACTGGTGCAGCTTGCCCCACTGCCACTTCTGCACGTCACCGCCGAGTTCACGCTCGGCCAGCACCCAGCTCGCGGCCAGCGTGCGGGCAAAAATGGCGGCCTTGTCTTCCACCGCAGGCGTGCGCACGTCATCCCAGAACGGGCTGTCGTCACGGCCCAGCAGGTGATCCTGCTGCGCCGAGTAGGTGATGGCGTTGGCCTGCAGGAAGGACTGCCAAGCCAGGCCGTCGCGCGCGCCGAGTTCGTCGGCAAAGGTTTCGCGCGTGAGTTCGTTGAGGAAGATGCCGTAGAGCGCGGCGCCCGGGGCATCACCGGCGTCCATTACGCCATCGAAACGCGCCAGCAGGCGCAGGGCCTTCTCGGCCGGCTCGCGGTCGCGCGCCGGCAGGGCGGCGATGCGCTCGCGCAACACCGGCGTCAGGGTGGCGAGCAGCGCACGCAGCTTGAGCGCGGCACGGTCCTGCACGTCGTTCTGCAACTCCACGGTGGTGCCGAGCGTGTGCCGGTTGTGTGCTTCGAGGAATTCGACGATGCGTTCGTGGCGCTCCGGCGCATACCAGGAACCGGTCAGGTGCGGCGTGGCCACGGTGCGCTGGTTGGCGGTGGCGACATAGCCGCGCTCGGGCGCGATCGCGTTGGGCAGTTCGGCATAGGGCACGAAACCGTCCCAGTCATAGTCACCACTCCAGCCGGGCGACGGCAGGTAGCCGCGACCGGCAAGGCGGCGCGGGTAGTTGCCTGTCACCTGCCAGCCGATGTTGTAGGCATCGGCAAACACCACGTTCAGGTGGATGAAGCCGATGCCCTCCAGCGCCTGCTCGGCGGCATTGAAGCTCTGCGCCTGCCCGAGCTGGAAAAAGCGTTCCATGCTGCGGTCGGCCTGGCGCGCGCTGGTCTGCACGGCCAGCCCCCACTGCGGCACCGGCTGCGCGCGCGGCGGCTGGATCTCGTTGACGCGGCGCAGCTTGAGCGCGCTGTTGAGCAGCGGGCCATGCACGGTTTCCTGCACCGTGATGCGCTCGTCGGGCTGGCCCTTGATGCGCAGCACCTCCGTGCGCTCCGTCACCGGTCGCCACTCGCCCTTGTATTCGTAGAGCGTGCGGCCCTCTTCGCTTTTCAGTTTCTCGACAAACAGGTCCTGGGAATCGGCCATCACCATGGTCATGCCCCAGGCGACATGGCCGTTGTAACCGGCAACAATGCCGGGAATGCCGGCAACGGCCACGCCGGCAGCGCGGTGCTGCGGGGTCGCCGTCTGCACCAGCATCCACACCGGCGGATGCTCGAGCACGAGATGCGTGTCGTTGGCGAGAATCGAGAGCTTGCCCTGCGTGCGCTCCGGTGCCAGCGCCCAGTTGTTGGAGGCCGCCTGCTGCAGCGGCAGGAACAGCTCGCGCAACTGCTGCTGCACGGCCGCCTGCGGCGCGCTCAGCGCCAGCAGCTCGGCAAAGGGGAAGTCGGCGAGTTTTTTCGCTTCTTCATGCGCCAGCGCAGCGTCGCCATCGGAGGGAATCAGCCAGGCCGCCTTGTCGGGGCCGACTTTCGCCGCCAGGTTCAGGAAGGCGATTTCCTCGTGCAGGTTCAGCGACAGCCCAAGATTAAGCAGCGTAAAGATGTCCATGGAATTCACCGGCGCCCAGGGCTCAGGCGTGTAGCCGCTCAGCTTGAAGTCCAGCGGCAGCTTGTCCTTGTGCGCAAACACCCAGGCATTGACGCCGGCCGCGAAACGCTCGAGCTGGCGGCGCAGGCGTGGCGAGGCCAGCGCCAGTTGCTGTTCGGAAATCCGGCGCAGGCCCAGCGTGCGCATGTAGATGTCGAGATCGCGCGTGGGCGGGCCGGCCATCTCGGACAGGCGGCCCTGGGCGGTCAGCGTGTAGGAGACCATCTGCGCCAGGCGGTCGGCGGCCATGGCATAGCCGAGGCCGAAGGCCAGGTCGTCGTCGCTTTTCGCCTCGATGCGCGGCACGCCCAGTTCGTCACGGGCAATAACCACGGTGTCGACGAGGCCGGCCAGGCGCAACTCGCCTTCACTGGCCGCCACGGTACTGCGCAGGGGAAGGTCCACCACGGCACAGGCCGACAGCCCGGCCAGCAGGAGCGGCCAGAGGCGGCGCAGGGAGGGCAGATTCATGGAGGGGATCATCCTTGGGGAAATGCGGCAGGAATGGCGCGAACTAAACACCGATTGCAGGGCCGCTGTCAAAGCGGCAAACCGCGGGAAAACCGCATTTTCCGGGCCCTGAACGGGACAGGCCGGCGGCACCGGACAGGGCCTGCCGGCAGCCCCGCCTCCGGTCCTCCGCCCGGTGGCAACGAAAAGCCAAAGCTTCGGCTGTCAGTGCCTTGCGGGCACTGGCTATAATCCCGGGGCTACCGGCGCGTGCCGGCCCACCCTGACGGTTCTGCCCATGCCCGGCCTGTTTTCCCGCAAGCGCGTTGTTGCCTCCGTTGCCGTTGCCGGCCTCGTCGTGTTCTCTGCCGTGTTCGCCAAGCAGGCGGCAGCGCCGAGCAGCCGCGTCGACCTGCAGCCCACCCGCATCCAGGCCAAGACCGCTCGTGCCGTGGTCGACCTGCTGGGCGAGATGCACTACGAGACCCGCGTCCTTGATGACGCCCTCTCCAGCCGCATCCTCGACCGCTACCTGAAAGACCTGGACGGCCAGCGCGCCTTCTTCCTGGCCAGCGACATCGAGAGCTTCGAGCCCTTCCGCCTGCAGTTCGACGACAACCTCAAGCGCGGCGAACTGAAGCCGGCCTTCACCATTTTCAACCGCTACCAGCAGCGCGCCGTCGAGCGCCTGTCCTTCGTCATCGCCGAGCTGGACAAGGGCGTCGACAAGCTCGACTTTGCCGCCGACGAAAGCCTGGACACCGACCGCGAGAAAGCGCCCTGGCTGAAGACCCGCGCCGAACTCGACGACCTGTGGCGCAAGCGCATGAAGGCCGCCGCGCTCAGCCTCAAGCTGGCCGGCAAGTCTGATGCCGAGATCCGCAAGACGCTGGGCAAGCGCTACAAGAGCCAGCTCAACAACATCTTCCGCGCCAAGAACGACGAGGCCTTCCAGGCCTTCATGAACTCGTTCAGCGAAACCTACGATCCGCACACCGAGTACTTCTCGCCGCGCACGCAGGAAAACTTCAACATCAACATGTCGCTGTCGCTGGAAGGCATCGGCGCCGTGCTGCAGAACGAAGACGAATACACCAAGGTGGTGCGCCTGGTGCCGGCCGGCCCGGCCGACCGCAGCAAGCAGCTCAAGACCGGCGACCGCATTGTCGGCGTGGCCCAGGGCAATGGCGAATTCGTGGACGTGGTGGGCTGGCGCATCGATGAAGTGGTCGACCTGATCCGCGGCCCCAAGGGCACCACCGTGCGCCTGCAGATCATTCCCGCCGGCGCCGTCGACGAAACCCAGACCCGCATCGTCAGCATCGTGCGCAACACGGTGAAGCTGGAAGACCAGGCCGCGCAGAAGAAGGTCATCAACGTCAAGCGCGGCGAAGAGACCCTGCGCATCGGCGTGATCAAGCTGCCCACCTTCTATGCCGACTTCCAGGGCATGCAGGCCGGCGATCCGAACTACCGCAGCACCACGCGCGACGTGAAGCGCCTGATCAACGAACTGAAGGCCGAGAAGATCCACGGCCTCATCCTCGACCTGCGCGGCAATGGCGGCGGCTCGCTGACCGAAGCCAACTCGCTGGTCGGCCTGTTCATCGGCACCGGCCCCACGGTGCAGGTGAAGAACGCCAAGGGCCGCATCGAGATGATGGGCGACCCGGACCCGTCGGTGACCTATGCCGGCCCGCTGGTGGTCATGGTGAACCGGCTCTCGGCCTCGGCCGCGGAAATTTTCGCCGGCGCCATCCAGGACTACGGCCGCGGGCTCGTCGTCGGCAGCACCACCTTCGGCAAGGGCACGGTGCAGTCGCTGCGCGACCTCGAGCACGGCCAGCTCAAGCTGACCGAAGCCAAGTTCTACCGCATCTCCGGTGGCAGCACGCAGCACCGCGGCGTGTTCGCCGACATCACTTTCCCGAATGTGTTCGACGAGGCCGATGTCGGCGAGTCGGCACTGGAAAACGCCCTGCCCTGGGACACCATCCCCTCGGCGCGCTACCTGCCCTACCAGGATTACAGCAAGCGCCTGCCGGCGCTGCGCAAGGCCTCGGAAGCGCGTCAGGCCGCCGACCCGGACTTCATTTACCTGCGTGACAACATCGTGCTGATGCGCGAACTGAAGCAGGTCAAGAGCCTGTCGCTGAACCTGGAGACACGCCAGGCCGAGAAGAGCGCGCTGGAGGCCCGCCGCCTGGCACTGGAAAACCGCCGCCGGGTCGCCAAGGGCCAGCCGCCGCTGGCCAACTGGCGCGAGGCCGAGCAGGCACAGGAAGAAGAAAGCGAAGAAGCCCCGGACCCAAACAAGGAAAAGCCCGAGGACGAGGCCTTCCTGATCGAGGCCGGCCAGATCCTCGCCGACAGCCTGAATCCGCAGGTCGCCAGGCGCTAAACCGCTCGCTGCCCGGGGCGCGGGGCTTCATCCCCCTGCATCCCGGTGCTGCGCGATCCTCAGGCCTGCTGTAGCCAGTCTCCGCCCGGAACCCGCAGCAGCCCCCCGACCTCCCGCTGCCACACCCAGGCCCAGGCCTCTGCGGGCCGCCCGTCCCGCCACACCGTCACCCGCTCGCGCCGGTACTCGTCATCCGGCTGCCCGCGCACCTCTTCATATGCATCCAGCTCGGCCAGCAGTGCCGGTGCCGGCAGGCGGAAGAGCTCGCCCTGCACCCGCTCCCCCGCCGTCGCGCCGGCGATGACCAGCGCCGGATACCAGCTCACCCGGTACAAGCGCCCCGCGACCTGCGCGCGCCCTTCCGCCACGGCATGCGCCGCGAGCCAGGCCGCCATCGGATGGCCGCTGCCCGGGCGCAGCGAGCCGTAAACGAAAATCCGCGTGTCCATGAACGCTCCGGGGCTGGTCGATGTCGGCCGGGATGCTAGCATCGGGCCAGCCTCCACGGACGCCGGGACCGATGCCCACCATTCCGCTCTTGCCACCGGACGACACCCCGCCGCCGCGCCCGGCCCCGCGCCCGCGCCTGCTGGCCGAACAGGCCTTCTCGCGCGCCGCCGGCGCCCCCCTGCTGACCGGCAACCGGCTCGCGCTGCTGCGCGATGCCGCGGGCCACTACCCGCGCTGGCTCAATGCCATCCGCGCCGCCACGCACTGCATCCACTTCGAGAACTACATCATCGAGAACGATGCCATCGGCCGCGAGTTCATCGCCGCCCTGGCCGAACGTGCACGCGCGGGCGTGCGTGTGCGCCTGCTCTACGACTGGATGGGCAACTTCACCAGCGCCAGCGCCCTGTTCCGGCCGCTGCTGGCGGCCGGCGGCGAGGTGCGCGTGTTCAACCCGTTCCGCTTCGACCGTCCGCTGGGCTGGCTGACGCGCGACCATCGCAAGTCGCTGACCATCGACGGCCGCCTGGGCTTCGTCACCGGCGTCTGCGTCAGCGCGCGCTGGGTCGGCGATCCCGCACGCGGCATCCCGCCCTGGCGCGACACCGGGCTTGAAGTGGAAGGCCCGGCCGTGGCCGACATCGTCGCCGCCTTTGCGCAGGCCTGGGCCACCTGCGGCGCGCCACTGCCCGCCAACGAGTGCCCGGCCGCCGGCGAGCTGGCGCCTGCAGGCGACGTGGCACTGCGCGTGATCGCGAGCACGCCCTACACCAGCGGCCTGTACCGGCTGGACCAGCTGGTTGCCGGTGTGGCGCACGAAACGCTGTGGCTGAGCGATGCCTATTTCGTCGGCACGCCGGCTTATGTGCAGGCGCTGAACGCCGCCGCGCAGGACGGTGTCGACGTGCGCCTGCTGGTGCCGAGCTCCACCGACCTGCCGCTGGTGTCACCGCTGTCGCGCTCCGGCTACCGGCCGCTGCTCGCCGCCGGCGTGCGCGTGTTCGAGTGGAACGGCTCGATGATGCATGCCAAGACCGCCGTCGCCGACGGCCGCTGGGCGCGCGTCGGCTCCAGCAATCTCAACCTCGCCAGCTGGATCAGCAATTACGAACTGGATGTGGCGGTAGAGGATGCAGGCTTCGCCGAGGCCATGGAGCAGATGTACCTGCAGGACCTCGAGAACGCGACCGAGATCGTGCTCGCCGGCGCGCAGGTGAAGCCGCGCCAGCCGCGCTACCGGCGCCGGCCGCCGCGCGCCTACCGCGAAAAGGGCTCCGGCGTGACCACCGCCATGCGCCTCGGCAACACCGTGGCCAGCGCGCTCAGCCAGCCGCGCGTGCTGGGCGCGGTCGAGGCGGGCCTGACCGCGCTGTTCGGCCTCCTGCTGCTGGCGCTGGCCATGGTCGCCCTCTGGTGGCCGCGCCTTCTGGCCTGGCCGGTGGCCGCCTTCAGCCTGTGGCTGGCGGCCTGCCTGCTCTGGCGCGCCTGGCAGCTGCACCGGCGCGAGCAGCAAGCGCGTCCGCCGCCTGACTGAAGACCGCCAAACGCCCTGCCACGGTTGACGCCCCGCCGCCTTCCAGTATCCTTGCCGCCTTTCCGACGTGTCGGCCGCAACTGCGGGCTGACCGGCATCGCCGGAGGCGTGGCAGAGTGGTTGAATGCACCGGTCTTGAAAACCGGCGAAGGTGCGAGCCTTCCGTGAGTTCGAATCTCACCGCCTCCGCCA
>DAIRDY010000078.1:0-9771 GCA_036795935.1 Moraxellaceae bacterium
CCCTGACGGGGCGTTATTGTTTACGGCATCAGACTAGGAGTTTTGACACAGCCTGTTTTGGCGGGCTTTTTGTTGCATGGGGCAGGCTTATTCCGCATGCACCATGCCGAGCGCGAGCCCGGTGATGACTGCACTGCCGTCGCCGATGGTCCCGAGATTCACGGCCTTGCCGCTGACGAGGTCGATCTCGTAGAGCGCAGTGCTGCCGGCGACCGTCAGCGCGGCATGTGCCTTGCCGCGCGTCACGGCATCGTTGTTGGCGGCCGTGCGCACGTCGGCGCGGATGTCAAAGCCGTTGCGCGCCTCGAACATCAGTGCGGCGCCGTTCAGCGTGATGGCGGTGGCCAGGGCCTGGGTGCCGGCATTGGGCGGGTTCTGGATGTAGAGGCTGCGCGTGCCGGCATCCAGGATGTAGAGCGTGGTGGCGGCGGTGCCGGCCACGCTGTTGGTATAGGCCGCGCCATGGGCGGCAGAGGTGGCGCCGCTGATGGCGCCGTCCGGGTTCACGCCAGACACGCTGCCTGCAGCGCCACCCAGGTTGCCGTCGACGGCGCTGCCGTCATTGGGATTGAGGCGCAAGTTGAGGCCGGAGCCGGTGGTGACGCGGATGCGGTCCACGGCCGGATTGAAGTTGAAGCCGTAGCCGGTGGTGGCGGCAGGCAGGTCCACCGGGTCGCCGGCCGCGTCGACGAATGCGATGCCGCCGGCACTGCCAATGGCGGTGGCGCTGCCGAGCTGCGGGTCGATGCGGTAGAGCGTGCCGGTGTCGGCGCCGGCATCGATGCCAAGGCCGAAGAGCTGGCCGGTGGCCGGGCGGTAGTCGATGCCGACCAGGGTTTCGCCGGCGTTCAGGCCGCTGACGGCGACGCTGGTGACGGTGCCCGGCGCCGCACTGGTGAAGCGCAGCAGGTTGCCGTCGCTGCCAAGGGCAGCCACCGGAATTGCCGCCGGCTGCTGCAGGGCGAGTCCGGTAATGCCGCTGCTGGGCACGCTGCGACGCTCGCGCAGCTGGCCGGTCACGAGGTCGAGGCGGGCGATGTACTCCATCGTGCTGCCGCTCGGCAGGTAGGCCACTGTGGCGCTGCCTGTGGTGACTGCGGTATTGGCGGCGCCCGAACTCACCTCCGGGGCGATGTCAAAGCCGAGCACGGTGCCGGTCGCCGGCTGTACGCTGGTCGGGCTGGCCAGCGTGCCGGCGTTGGGCGGGTTCTGCAGGTAAAGCGTGCTGTTTGCGCCGTCCAGGGTGTACTGCGTGGTGGTCGCGGTGTTGCTGCGGCTGTTGGTGTAGGCCGTGCCCTGTACGCCGGTGGTCATGCTGGCCACGTTCAGCGCACCGTCCATGTTCAGGCCGGCCACGCTGCCGGCCGCGCCGCCCAGGTCGCCGTCGACAAAGGCGCCGGTATTGGGGTTGATGCGGATGTTCTCGCCGATGCTGCTGACCACGCGCAGGCGATCCACGGCCGGGTTGAAGTCCATCTCGAAGCGGGTGGCGGCATCGCCGTTGCCGATCATGACCACGGTGCTGCCATCGGCTTCGACAAAGCTGCCGGTGCTGCCGACGGCGGTGGCGACCAGTGTTTCCGGATGCAGGGTGTACAGCTGCAGGCTGCCGGCGGCAGCGTTGTAGCCGAGCGCGTAAAGAAAGCCGTTCTGCGGGCGGCGGTCGATGCTGACCAGGGTGTCGCCGGCGTTGAGGCCGGTGACGGCCGCCGGTGCGCCCATGCGCCCGGGCTGGTCCAGGTTGAGGCTGGCCAGCCGGTTGCTGCTGAACAACAGGTTGGCATCGGCGGCTTTCATGCCCGGGCGGCTGTCGCTGTTGCAGCCGGCGAGCAGCAGTGCCGCTGCAATCGCGGCCGGCAGGGGGAGGGTGGAAATTCTCATGGCAAGCTCCTGTGCACATAGGCCAGTTCAGGGTGACTGGCCTGGTTGATACGCAGGCGGGCAGGGGGTGGATGCAGAGTTGGGCAAAATTATTTGCGTGGGCCGGGCGCCAGCCTTGGCGCCGGCTTTGATGCGCCGCTAGAATCGCCGGCTTCCTGCCTTCGGCGGCGGCTCCGGCCGACCGGCCGGCAGCCCGGGCAAGTCAGTCCGGCGCCGGGGGTAACACGCCGTGGCACCACAATCTCGATGACACGTGACCGGTCGTGGCGGTCACCACTGCTGAAGGATGGGTTTCATGCCTGCCATTACGCTTCCGGACGGTTCCGTCCGTTCTTTCGATCACCCTGTTTCCGTCGCTGATGTCGCCGCCTCGATTGGTGCGGGCCTGGCCAAGGCCACCGTTGCCGGCAAGGTCAACGGCCGCCTGGTCGATGCCTGCGACCTGATCACCGGCGATGCCGCGCTGCAGATCATCACCCCCAAGGACGAGGAGGGCGTGGAGATCATCCGCCATTCCTGCGCCCACCTGGTCGGTCATGCGGTCAAGCAGCTCTATCCGACGGCCAAGATGGTCATCGGCCCGGTCATCGCCGAGGGCTTCTATTACGACATCTGGTTCGAGCGCCCGTTCACGCCCGACGACATGGCGGCCATCGAGAAGCGCATGGCCGAGCTCATCGACAAGGACTATGACGTCATCAAGAAGGTGACCCCGCGCGACGAGGTCATCGCGGTGTTCAAGGCCCGTGGCGAGGACTACAAGCTGCGCCTGGTCGACGACATGCCGGACGAGCAGGCCATGGGCCTGTACTACCACGAGGAATACGTGGACATGTGCCGTGGCCCCCACGTGCCCAATACCCGCTTCCTCAAGGCCTTCAAACTGACCAAGATTTCCGGTGCCTACTGGCGCGGCGACTCCAAGAACGAGCAGCTGCAGCGCATCTACGGCACCGCCTGGGCGGACAAGAAGCAGCTCTCCGCCTATATCCAGCGCATGGAAGAGGCCGAGAAGCGTGACCATCGCAAGATCGGCAAGCAGCTCGACCTCTTCCACCTGCAGGAAGAGGCGCCGGGCATGGTGTTCTGGCATCCCAACGGCTGGACCATCTACCAGGTGCTGGAGCAGTACATGCGCCAGGTCCAGAAGGACCACGGCTATGTCGAGGTGCGCACCCCGCAGGTGGTGGACCGGGTGCTCTGGGAGCGTTCGGGCCACTGGGCCAACTACGCTGACAACATGTTCACCACGGCGTCCGAGTCGCGTGACTATGCCGTCAAGCCCATGAACTGCCCCTGCCACGTGCAGATATTCAACCAGGGCCTGAAGTCCTACCGCGACCTGCCGCTGCGCATGGCCGAGTTCGGCGCCTGCCACCGCAACGAGCCCTCCGGGGCGCTGCACGGCATCATGCGTGTGCGCGGTTTCACCCAGGATGACGCCCACATCTTCTGCACCGAGGACCAGATCGGTGACGAGGCGGCGGCCTTCATCAAGCTGACCATGCAGGTCTATGCCGACTTCGGCTTCAACGACGTCACCCTCAAGCTGTCCACCCGTCCGGCCAAGCGCGTTGGCTCGGATGACCTCTGGGATCGCGCCGAGGCCGGGCTGGCCCGTGCCCTGGACGACGCCGGCCTGAAATACGACCTGCAGCCGGGGGAGGGCGCCTTCTACGGCCCCAAGATCGAGTTCACCCTGCATGACTGCATCGGCCGCGCCTGGCAGTGCGGCACCATCCAGCTCGACTTCAACCTGCCGCAGCGCCTGGAGGCCACTTTTGTGGCCGAGGACAACACCCGCCAGTACCCGGTCATGCTGCACCGGGCCATCCTGGGCTCCTTCGAGCGCTTCATCGGCATGCTGATCGAGAACTATGCCGGCGCCTTCCCGCCCTGGCTGGCCCCGGTCCAGGCGGTGGTCATGAACATCACCGATACCCAGGCCACGGCCTGCCGGTCGGTGGAAGAGGCCCTGAAAAACAAGGGCTTCCGGGTGGTTGCCGACTTGAGAAACGAGAAGATCGGCTTTAAGATTCGCGAGCGAACCCTCGAGCGCATCCCCTACCTGCTGGTGGTGGGTGACCGCGAGATGGAATCTGGCACCGTATCTGTGCGTACCCGCAAAGGTGAGGATCTGGGCAGCATGTCGATCGACGACTTCGCTGCGCGCCTCAGTGCGGACGTCGCGCAACGGGGCCGTTTTGTATTGGAGAAATGACGATTAAGCCTGAACGTAGCAGCGGCCCTGCCAAAGAAAAGCGCCCCGCCATCAACACGGAGATCCGGGCGCGCGAAGTGCGATTGATTGACCAGGAAGGCAAGCAGGCCGGCATCATGCCGCTGCGCGATGCCCTCTCTGCGGCGGAAGCCGTGGAACTGGACCTTGTGGAAATCGTGGCCGACGCGGAGCCTCCCGTCTGCCGCATCATGGACTACGGCAAGTTCGTCTTCGAGCAGAAACAGCAGAAGAAGGAAGCCAAGAAAAAGCAGCACCAGGTCCAGATCAAGGAAATCAAGCTTCGCCCCGGCACCGAGGAAGCTGACTACCAGGTGAAATTGCGTTCCATCGTCCGTTTCCTGGAAGACGGCGACAAGGCAAAGATCACGCTCCGCTTCCGCGGACGTGAAATGGCTCACCAGGAGCTCGGTATGAAGCAGTTGCAGCGTATCGAGGCCGACCTGGCAGAGATCGGGGTTGTGGAGCAACACCCGAAAATGGAAGGCCGCATGATGCACATGCTCATCGGCCCCAAGAAAAAGAAATAAGCCGGAAGGATTCCAGCTGGTTTCTTACCCCCAGGCTGCGTTGCACCAACCCGCGGGCGTGTGACGGTGTGCTGCAAGGGTCAACCCGAAAGAGGCAAAGATGAAGATCAAAACCAAGCGAGGCGCCGCCAAGCGCTTCATGAAGACCGCCAACGGTTTCAAGCGCAAGCAGGCTTTCAAGCGTCACATCCTGACCAAGAAATCCGCCAAGCGCATCCGTCAGCTTCGTCCGATGACGATGGTCGCCAAGAGCGACGTCGCCCGTGTCGAACGCATGTTGCCCAACCTGTAACTGACGGAGAAATACGAAAATGGCTCGTGTAAAGCGTGGTGTCATCGCTCACCGTCGTCACAAGAAGGTTCTGGATCGCGCCAAGGGCTACTACGGTGCCCGTTCGCGTGTGTATCGCGTTGCATTCCAGGCGGTCATCAAGGCCGGCCAGTATGCCTACCGCGACCGCCGTCAGCGCAAGCGCCAGTTCCGTGCCCTGTGGATCGCCCGTATCAACGCTGCGTCCCGTCTCAATGGTCTCTCCTACAGCCGTCTCATCAACGGTCTGAAGAAGGCGAGCATCGAGATCGACCGTCGCGTGCTCGCGGATATCGCCGTGCATGATGCACAGGCGTTTAGCGCGCTGGCTGAGAAAGCGAAAGCCAGCCTCGCTGCGTAAGCACAAGGCAAGGGCTTTCGGGCCCGACCAGAAGGGGAAGGGCTTAGCGGTTCTTCCCCTTTTTTATGGTCGCAAGACCGGTTTCATTTCCCGCGATGGCGAGAACGCAATGACCGAATTGAATGCGCTGGTGCAGGAGGCCGAGGGCCTGATTGCTGCGGCCACCGATACAGCCGCCCTGGAGCAGGTGCGGGTGCAGTTCCTGGGCAAGAAAAGCCGCATCACCGAGCTGTCGAAGGCGCTCGGGCAGATGGGCGAGGACGAGCGTCGTGCGCGTGGCGCCGAGCTCAACCAGGTGCGCGAGGCCATCACCTCTGCGCTGAACCTGCGTCGTGACCGCCTGGCGGGTGAGGCGCTGGCGCGTCAGCTCGAGGCCGAGCGCGTGGATGTCACCTTGCCCGGGCGTGGCGAGCTGGGTGGCCTGCATCCGGTGACGCGCGTCATGGAGCGCATCCAGTCCTTTTTCACCGATGTCGGTTTTACCGTGGCGTCCGGCCCTGAAGTGGAGGATGACTTCCACAATTTCGAGGCACTCAACATTCCTGCGCATCATCCGGCGCGCGCCATGCACGACACTTTCTATTTCGATGCACACCGCCTGCTGCGCACGCACACCTCGCCGGTGCAGATCCGTGTCATGGAGTCGCAGCAGCCGCCCATCCGCATTGTTTGCCCGGGCCGTGTCTATCGCTGCGATTCCGATCTCACGCACTCGCCGATGTTCCATCAGGTCGAAGGCCTGCTGATTGACGAGAACGTCAGTTTTGCCGACCTCAAGGGCATGATCGGTGATTTCCTGCGCGTATTTTTCGGCAAGGAGCTCGATGTACGCTTTCGGCCGTCATATTTTCCTTTCACTGAGCCCTCGGCCGAGGTCGACATCCAGTGTGTGATGTGCGAAGGCCATGGCTGTCGTGTCTGCAAGCAGACCGGCTGGCTGGAGGTGCTGGGTTGCGGCATGGTGCATCCAAAGGTGCTGGAGAATTGCGGCATTGATCCGGAAAAATACTCCGGCTTCGCCTTCGGCATGGGCGTCGAGCGTTTCGCGATGCTGCGCTATGGCGTCAATGACCTGCGCCTGTTCTTCGACAACGATCTGCGCTTCCTGCGCCAGTTCGCTTGATTTCCTGCGTGCGCTGATGGCGGCGCATTAATTCTGCAAGTGGTGCGAGTTTCGTGCCGATGGCATGCCCCGAAGATGCGGGCAAGCGAGTGACAAGATGCAATTCAGTGAAAAGTGGCTGCGCGAGTGGGTGAATCCGTCACTGGCAACGCCGGATTTCGGTCACCAGCTGACGATGGCGGGTCTGGAAGTGGATGCCATCGTGCCGGTGGCGGCGGCTTTCCATGGCGTGCGCGTGGGTGAGGTGCTGGAGGTGCAGCCGCATCCCGATGCCGACAAGCTGCGCGTGACGAAGGTCAGTGTCGGTGGCGAGCCACTGCAGATCGTTTGTGGCGCGGCGAATGTGCGTGCCGGCCTGCGCGTGCCGGTGGCCATGGTGGGTGCCGAGTTGCCGGGCGGGCTGCGTATCAAGCCGGCGAAGCTGCGCGGCGTCGAATCGGCCGGCATGCTGTGTTCGGCAGCGGAACTGGGTCTCGTCGAGTCGGCAGACGGCCTGTTCGAGCTGCCGGCGGATGCGCCCATCGGCGCCGATATCCGCGACTATCTGCAGCTTGATGACAACATGATCGAGCTCGGCATCACGCCGAACCGCGGTGATTGCCTCAGCCTGCGCGGACTGGCGCGCGAGGCGGGCGTACTCAACCGGCTGGCAGTGGTTGAACCTGCCTGTGCGCCGGTGCTGGCCGTGCATGCCGATGTACTGCCGGTGCAACTGGAGGCGAAGGGCGCCTGTCCGCATTACGCGGGCCGCGTCATCCGTGGTGTGAATGCGCAGGCCGAAACCCCGTTGTGGATGGTGGAGCGGCTGCGCCGTTCCGGTGTGCGCGCCATCAGTCCGGTGGTCGATGTCACCAATTACGTGATGCTGGAGCTGGGGCAGCCCATGCATGCCTTTGACAAGGCCAGGCTGGCAGGTGGCATTGTCGTGCGCCAGGCCCGCGAAGGCGAGTCGCTCACCTTGCTCGACGGGCAGGCCGTCACCCTGCGTGCCGACACGCTGGTGATTGCGGATGCGGAAAAGCCGTTGGCGCTGGCCGGCATCATGGGCGGGCAGGGCAGTGCCGTTGGTGATGACACGCGCGACATTTTCCTCGAGAGCGCCTTCTTCGCGCCGCTGGCCGTGGCGGGCAAGGCCCGCTCCTATGGCCTGCATACCGATTCGTCGCACCGCTTCGAGCGAGGTGTGGATTTCCGCCTGCAGGTGGCAGCCATCGAGCGCGCCACGGCATTGATGCTGGCCATTTGCGGCGGCGAGCCCGGCCCTGTGGTGGTGGCCGAGGTGGCGGACGAGTTGCCGCCGCGCGCGTCCATCCTGTTGCGTGCCGAACGCATCCGTCGCCTGCTGGGCTTTGCCATGACACCGGCAGATGTCGAGGACATGCTGGGCCGCCTCGGCATGGCCTGTCATGCCGTGGACGGTGGCTGGCAGGTGCAGCCACCGAGCTGGCGTTTCGACATTGCCATTGAGGTGGACCTCGTCGAGGAACTGGCCCGCATCCATGGTTACAACAACTTGCCGGTGACGGCGCCCAAGGCGGACATCCGCCTGGCGGCACGTGACGAGATGGCGCCCGACGAAGGCCGGATCAAGCGCCTGCTGGTCGATCTTGGTTACCAGGAAGCCATCACCATGAGTTTTGTCGAGCCCGGGCTGCTGGCCCGGCTCGATCCCGAGGCCCGTCCGCTGGCCCTGGCCAACCCGTTGTCGGCCGAGTTGTCGGTGATGCGCACCACGCTCTGGGCCGGCCTGCTGACGGCCCTGCGTCATAACCAGAACCGGCAGCAACCCCGGGTACGCCTGTTCGAGACTGGGCTGCGCTTTGTGCCGGCGGCCGACGGCCTGCGCCAGGAGCGCATGCTGGCCGGGGTGGCAGCCGGTGCCGTTCATCCCGAGTTGTGGAGTCACATCAAAAAAGACCTTGATTTCTTTGATATCAAAGGAAATATTGAGCGTCTTGTTGCGCTGCTGGGGGCATCTGATAGAGTTGCCTACAAGGCTGCCGTTCATCCGGCGCTGCATCCCGGCCAGTCTGCCCAGCTGCTGGTGGATGGGCAGGTGGCAGGCTGGATGGGTGCCTTGCACCCGGTTTTGCTGGCAGAGCTGGGCCTGACCGGACCGGTCTACCTGTTCGAGCTCTGCCTTGAGCAGTTGCCTGCAGGTCGCCTGCCGGCCTTCCGCGAGCTGTCGCGCTTCCCGGAGGTCCGTCGTGACATCGCCGTGCTGGCGGATGCGGTGATCCCTGCTGATGCGCTGCTGGCAGCGGTGCGCGAGGCGGCCGGTGACGAGCTGCGTGACTGCCGCCTCTTCGATGTCTACGAGGGGCAGGGCGTGGCCACGGGTCAGCGCAGTCTGGCCATCGGCATGGTCTGGCAGCATCCGGGCCGGACGCTGCAGGAAGAAGAGGTGCAGGCACGGGTGGACGCTGTGGTCACCCTGCTCAAGACCCGTTTCGGAGTCGCTTTGAGGGATTGAAATGACGGCACTCACCAAGGCCGAAATGGCCGAGAAACTGTTCGAGGAACTGGGTCTCAACAAGCGTGAGGCCAAGGAAATGGTGGAGATGTTCTTCGAGGAGATCCGCCATGCCCTTGAGCACAACGAGTCCGTCAAGCTCTCCGGCTTCGGCAATTTCGATTTGCGTGACAAACGCCAGCGTCCCGGGCGCAACCCCAAGACTGGCGAAGAAATTCCTATTACTGCCCGGCGTGTCGTCACCTTCCGTCCCGGACAGAAACTGAAGGCCAGAGTCGAAGCCTATGCTAGAACCCAGCAATAACGCGCAACTGCCGGAAATTCCCAGCAAGCGTTACTTCACCATTGGTGAGGTCAGCGACCTTTGCGACGTGAAGCCGCATGTGCTGCGCTACTGGGAGCAGGAATTTCCGCAGCTGAAGCCGGTGAAGCGACGCGGCAACCGCCGCTATTACCAGCGTCAGGATGTGATGATCATCCGCACTATCCGCAGCCTGCTTTACGAACAGGGCTACACGATTGGTGGTGCACGCCTGCAGCTGACCGAGGTCCGCCAGGAACGCGAAGAGCCGGTGGCAGCCGCCATGGCGGTGGCCAGTGTTCTTCCGAGTGCCGGCGACAGCATGCTGCATGTGGTGCTGCAGGACATGATCAAGGAGCTGGAGCAGGTGGCGACGCTTCTGGCGCGTTAAAAATCACGCACGGCTGGCGGCCTGAAGGCTGGACAAGCAAACCGTTTTCGGTATGATTGCCCGCCTCACCGAAGGGTGATCGTCGGGGCGTAGCGCAGCCTGGTAGCGCACTTGCATGGGGTGCAAGGGGTCGCAGGTTCAAATCCTGCCGTCCCGACCAAA
>DAIRDY010000079.1:0-9709 GCA_036795935.1 Moraxellaceae bacterium
TCGACTTCGGTGGCGGCACCGACCTTGATCACGGCCACGCCGCCGGCGAGCTTGGCAACACGCTCCTGCAGCTTTTCCTTGTCGTAGTCGGAAGTGGCGTTCTCGATCTCGTTGCGGATCTGCTGCACGCGGGCGTCGATGTCGGCCTTGTTGCCGGCGCCGTCGATGATGGTGGTGTTTTCCTTGGAGACGATGACCTTCTTGGCCGTGCCCAGGTCCTGCAGGCTGGCGCCCTCCAGGTTCAGGCCCACTTCCTCGGAGATCACGGTGGCGCCGGTCAGGATGGCGATGTCCTGCAGCATGGCCTTGCGGCGGTCACCGAAGCCCGGGGCCTTGACGGCGCAGACCTTGACGATGCCGCGCATGGAGTTGACCACCAGCGTGGCCAGGGCTTCGCCTTCCACGTCTTCGGAGATCAGCAGCAGGGCCTTGCCGGACTTGGCCACGCCTTCCAGCACCGGGATCATTTCACGGATGTTGGAGATCTTCTTGTCGACCAGCAGGATGAACGGGCTGTCCAGCTCGGCGGTCATGGAGTCCTGCTTGTTGATGAAGTAGGGGCTGATGTAGCCGCGGTCGAACTGCATGCCTTCCACGGTGTCGAGGGAGTCCTCGAAGCCGGAGCCTTCTTCCACGGTGATCACGCCTTCCTTGCCGACCTTCTCCATGGCCTGGGCGATGAGGTCGCCGATACGGGTGTCGGAGTTGGCGGAGATGGAACCGACCTGGGCGATGGCCTTGGAGTCCTTGGTCGGGACGGCGGCGGCCTTGATGGCCTCGACGGCGGCCTGGGTGGCCTTGTCGATGCCGCGCTTCAGGTCCATGGGGTTCATGCCGGCGGCGACGGCCTTGAGGCCTTCGTTCAGGATGGACTGGGCCAGCACGGTGGCGGTGGTGGTGCCGTCGCCGGCGACGTCGGCGGTCTTGCTGGCAACTTCCTTCACCAGCTGGGCGCCCATGTTCTCGAACTTGTCTTTCAGCTCGATTTCCTTGGCCACGGACACGCCGTCCTTGGTGATGGTGGGCGCGCCGAAGGACTTGTCGAGGATCACGTTGCGGCCCTTGGGGCCCAGGGTCACTTTCACGGCATCGGCGAGGATGTTGACGCCGGCAATCATGCGGGCACGGGCGGAGTCGCCAAACTTCACGTCTTTAGCAGCCATTTTCTAAACCTCTTTCAGAATTCTGTGATGACTCAAGGCAATGCGTGGTGAAGGCTCAGCCTTCGAGGACGGCGAAAATCTCGCTTTCCTTCATGATCAGCAGCTCTTCGCCGTTCACCTTCACGGTGGAGCCGGAGTACTGGCCGAAGAGCACCTTGTCGCCGACCTTCACATCCAGCGGACGCACTTCGCCGTTCTCGGTGATGACACCCTTGCCGGCCGCGACCACTTCACCCTGCGAGGGCTTTTCGGCGGCGGAACCGGGCAGCAGGATGCCGCCGGCAGTCTTGGTTTCTTCTTCGACGCGGCGGATGACAACGCGGTCGTGCAGAGGACGAAGTTTCATCTGGGTCTCCTTCTATGAATGTCACAAGCGGCCCGGACCGGGCCAGCCACAGGTTCAGGGCGCCGTTTTAGCACTCCGAAGGCCAGAGTGCCAAATCCGGGACGCACCCGCCCGCGTAGGGGACGCGGGCGCTGGAATGTCCCCGCCTGCGACCATAGGACAGCCGGCATGGGGCGGGGCTGGCGGGAAGATGGGGATGGCCGGCGCGGCTTCAAGTGCCAGGCCAGCATTTTTTTCGCCGGCCGGCGCAGAACAGGAGGCAGCCGCGGGGTCAGGAGGCGCCCGGGTCGGCAGGCGGCAGGCGCGGCCGCTCAGCCTCGGGCGCGGGCTCGACCACAACCTCGGCCTCGCCATCGAACACGCGGCCATCGCCGGGACCGGCCTGCCAGCCCTGGCCTGCGGACCAGTAAAAGCCGCTGGTGCCCTGCATCTGCACCAGACGCTCCTCGGCCAGCCGGCGGAAACGGTCGAGTAGGCGCCGGCGCACCGGCGGCAGCAACAGCAGCAGCGCCAGCGCGTCACTGATGAAGCCCGGCAGGATCAGCAAAGCGCCGGCCAGATACCAGGCAATCCCGCCAACCAGCGCCTCGGACGGCATCTGCTGCCGGTTGAGTGCCGCCATGGCCTCAGCAAAGAACACGCGGCCGCGCCAGCGCATCAGGGCCACGCCGGTGACCACGCCCAGCAACAGGCCGGCCAGCACCCAGAGGCCGCCCACGGTCTCGGCGAGATGCGCGCCGAGCAGCAGTTCGGCAAACGGCAGCAGCATCGCCAGCAACAACTTCATGACTCTCTCTCCTCCGGCGCCTGCCGGGACAACAGCAGCGCCGCCTCAGCGGCCGGCACGGGCCATGGCCACCAGGGCTTCGCGCGCCGCCAGCGGCGTATCCACCGGCGCGACCTCCGCCGGCAGGACAATCCCCGCCTGCTGGCAGTAATGGCGCAGGGCATCGGCATGATCGTCATTCATGTGCCCGACGATGCCGGCCTCGCGCTCGGCCGTGAACGGATTGGCGCGCAACACCGCATCCGCTGCCAGCCAGTGGATGCGGCCAAACCCGCCGATATAGCGACAGCGGGCAGGCACAAGCCGGAAAAAATGGAAATCGTGGGTGCGGTGAAAATCCCGCGCCTCGGGGAAGTAGCGGTAATAGCGCGCCGCGGCGGCCTCGACATTTTCCGGCGGCAGCGGCCGGCAGTCACCGACCAGGGTCAGCCGCGCGCCGGCCTGGATGTCCTCGCCGCCCTGCATGACGATGAAGGAGCAGCGCGCATCAGCACGCAGGTTTTTCGTGTGCTGGGCGATGTCGGAAATCAGCAAGAGCGGACAGCCGTCGGCATCGAGGCAATACGGCGCAACCGAACCGAAGGGAAAGCCCGGCATGTCCTGCGAGTGCGTGGAGAGCACGCCCTGATACGCAGCCGACAGCAGCGCCCGCGCTTCGGCACCGGTTTCTTCTTTCATCACAAGCCTCCTGCCCACGACAATGGCGGCCGGCATGGTAGCACTGCGACCACGACAGGCAGACAGGGCCGTCCGATGCGCGCAGAATTCCGCCACTGTCCATTCCTTCAACCCCGAGCGACGCCATGAGCGAGGCACAGCAGGCCATCCTGGCCACCCTCAACGCCATCCCCCATGGCCATGTCACGAGCTACGGCGAGGTGGCCCGGCGCGCCGGCTACCCGGGTTATGCGCGTCTCGTCTGCCGCGTGCTGCGCGAGCTGCCGGATCGCGGCCGGACGCCGTGGTGGCGGGTGGTGCGTGCCGACGGCCGATCGGCGATGAGTGCCGAGTCCGAAGGCGGGGCCGAACAGCGGCGCCGGCTGCGGGCCGAGGGCGTCAGCTTCCGTGGCGAGAAGATCAGCGGCCCCTGGTGGTAGCGTCACGCGTGGACCGGGCGCTGCATGCCTGTCACGGTTGTCGAGGGCACAGCGGCCGCCCGAACTGCTAAGGTAGCGGCTTTGCCGGCCAGCCCCCTGCCTTCATGACCGCCACCTCGCCCTCCCTGCGCCAGGCGTTTGCGCAACCCGCCGCACTCACCATGTTCTTTTTCGGCTTCACTTCCGGCCTGCCCTTCCTGCTGGTCGGCGGCACACTGTCGGCCTGGCTGAAGGAAAGCGGCATCTCGCTGCAGGACATCGGCCTGTTCAGCCTTGCCGGCCTTGCCTACTCCTTCAAGTTCCTGTGGTCGCCGGCGGTGGACCGGCTGCGCCTGCCGCTGCTCGGACGCCTGCTCGGCCAGCGCCGCAGCTGGCTGCTTGCGGCCCAGCTCGTGCTCACGGCCAGCCTGCTGGCCATGGCCGCCATCGGCCCCGCGGGCCCGCTCAATGCCTTTGTCGCCGTGATTGTGCTCGCCGCCTTTGCCGGGGCCACCCAGGATGTGGTGGTCGACGCCTACCGCATCGAGATTGCGCCCGAGGAAGCGCAGGGCGCGCTGGCCGCCACCTATACGCTGGGCTACCGCATCGCCCTGCTGGGCTCGGGTGCGTTCGCCCTGTTCCTGGCCGACCACCTGCCCTGGCCGCAGGTCTACCAGCTGATGGCCGGCGCGGTCGTGGTGGTGATGGTTGCCACGCTGCTTTCACGCGAGCCCGCACATCCGGCGGTGCGCGCGGCCAGCGTGGCCGACGCGGTGGAGGACAGCGTCATCGGCCCCTTCCGCGATTTCTTCGCGCGCCACGCCGGCGCCTTCGGCTTAGGCCTGCTGCTCTTCATCGGCCTGTTCAAGATCCCCGACCAGATGATCGGCGTGATGGCCCTGCCTTTTTATCTGGACTCCGGCTTCAGCAAGACCGAGATCGCCGGCGTGTCCAAGGTGTTTGGGGTGTGGATCGGCATTGCCGGGGCCTTTCTCGGCGGCGCCGTGGTGGTCAAGCTGGGCGTGCAGCGCACGCTGCTGATCGCGATGGTCCTGGGCGCCATCAGCAACCTGCTCTACCTGCTGCTGTCGCAGTTCCCCGGCGACATCACCGTGTTCACGCTGGTGATTGCCGGCGAAAACCTCTCCGGCGGCTTTCTGGGTACGGCGGCCGTGGCCTGGCTGTCGGCACTGGTCAGCCGCGAGTACACCGCCACGCAATATGCGCTGTTCAGCTCGCTGGTGACGCTGCCCGGCAAATTGATCGGTGGCGTCTCGGGCTTTATGGTCACCGGCATGGGCTATGCCGGCTTCTTCATTTTTTCCACGCTGTCGGTGCTGCCGGCGCTGGCGCTGTTCTTCTGGCTGCGCCCGCATCTGGCGCGGCGCGCGGCCACGGTGACACGCGACGATGACGCCGATACTCGCGGTTGAACACCTGCGCAAATGCTATGGCGAGCTCGTCGCCGTCGATGACGTGAGCTTTGCCGTGCGCCCCGGCATCTGTTTCGGCCTGCTCGGCCCCAACGGCGCCGGCAAGACCACCAGCATCGAGATGATCGAGGGCATTACCGCCCCCACGGCCGGCCGCATCCTGTTCCGGGGACAACCGGTAGACGAGCACTTCCGCGCCCGTGCCGGCATCCAGTTCCAGCAGACCGCGCTGCCGGACTACCTGACCACGCGCGAAGCACTGCAACTGTTCGCGAAGTTTTATCCGCGCACACAGTCCTTCGGGCAACTGGTGGCCGACTGCGCACTGGAAGGCTATCTCGACCAGTACGCCAACCGTCTGTCCGGCGGCCAGCGCCAGCGCCTGCTGCTGGCCATCGCGCTGGTCAACGACCCCGACATCCTCTTTCTCGACGAACCCACCACGGGCCTCGACCCGCAGGCGCGGCGCAATTTCTGGACACTGATCGAACGCATCAAGGCGCGTGGCAAGACAGTGATCCTGACCACGCACTACATGGACGAGGCCGAACTGCTCTGCGACGAACTGGCCATCATGGACCGCGGCCGCATCATTGCCCACGGCCGCCCGCAGGCGCTGCTGCGCGAGCACTTCAACGCCATGCGCGTGCGCCTCGACCGCAGCGCCTTCCCGCGCCTGCCCGCCGACTGGCCGGAGCCGGTGGAGATGCGCGAGGACGCGGTGGACATCCTGTCGCGCGATGTCGCGCACACGCTGTCGGCGCTGATTGCCGCCGGCATTCCGCTGGCCTCGCTGCAAGTGCACCCGCCCACGCTGGAAGACCTGTTCATCAAGCTCACCGGCCACGACCTGCGGCACTGACCCATGAATGAACACAACCCCGTCGCGCCCGAGCCGCACAGCGGGCAGCGCAAGCGCCAGCTGCTCACGGTCAGCATCAAGCTGCTGCTCGGCATCGGTTTCCTTTTCCTGCTGGTGCCCTTTATCAGCAGCCTGCCCTGGCCCAAGTCATCTGCCCCGGCCGGCAGCGTGTTTCTCGATGCGCGCGCGCTGCCGCCGGGGGCGAGCCGCCTGCTGATGGTCAACGGCACCCCGGTGCTGGTCACGCATCTGGACGCGGCACGACGCGCCGAGCTGCTGGCGGCTCGCGACCAACGCTGGACGCCACTGGCGCCGGCACTGCTTGAGGTGCGCTATCTGGCCGTGGTGGCCGTTTCCCGTGACGGCGCCGCGCTGCGACTGGAAGACAGCGACGGTCGCGCCCCGCTGCTGCATGACGACGCCGGCCATGCCTATGACAGCGCCGGCCAGGCGCTGAAGCCGGGACCACGGCATCCCGACGGCTCGCCGCTGCGCACCGCCAATCTGGCACCGCTGCCCTGGCAGGCACGCGAGGGCGGCGTACGCCTGTTGCCGCCACCCTCGCCGTCGTCGGTCGCCATTCCGCAACGTTTCTGACGAGCGCACGATGAAAAACTTCCTCGCGCTGTTCCTGGCCCGCAACCGCGAGTTCTATCGCGACAAGGGCTCGCTGTCATGGTCGCTGCTGTTTCCGCTGCTGCTGATTTTCGGGCTCAGCTTTGCACTGTCGAACGACCGCTACCTGTACCGCGTGGGCGTGCTCGGCGACATGGCCAGCGCCACGCCGCCACTGGCCGCCCTGCCGCATCTGGAGCTGCTGCCCTATGCCGACGAGGCCCTGGCGCTGAACCGCCTCGGCCGGCACCAGCTCGACCTCGTGGTGCACATGGGCGGCGACACACCGCGCTACTGGATCAACACGCAGTCGAAGAAAGCCTGGTATCTGGAGCAGGCGCTGACCGCGCCACATGCCGGGGCGGACGGACACTGGCAGCGGCTGACCGTGGACCGCGAGGAAGTGGGCTATGTGGCCTGGGTGATCCCTGGCGTGCTGGCAATGAGCCTGATGTTTTCCTGCCTGTATGGCGTCGGTTACGTCATCGTGCGCTATCGCGACCTGGGCGTGCTGAAGCGCTACCGCGCGACGCCCGTGACGGCGCTGCAGTTCCTCGGTGCGCAGGCCGCCTCGCGCCTCGTCATCAGCACCGGCACGCTGGCCATGGTCTTCACCGGCAGCTGGCTGCTGCTGGATTTCCCGGTGCAGGGCTCGCCCTGGCTGTTGCTGCTGCTCACGGTCCTGGGCGCCTCCAGCATGATTGCACTCAGCCTGCTCTGCGCCGCACGCATCGACAGCCTGGAATTCATGAACGGCCTGCTCAACCTGCTGAGCTGGCCCATGCTGCTGCTCTCCGGCCTGTGGTTCCCGCTCGATGCGGCACCGCAATGGGTACAGCAACTGGCGCTGGCCATGCCGCTGACACACCTGGTGAATGCTGTCCGGGCAGTCATGCTTGATGGCGCGGGCCTGGCGGACGTAATCACCGAAATGGCCGTGCTGGCCGCCATGACGGTAGTCTTGCTCACCCTCGCCGCACGCAGCTTCCGCTGGCAGAGGGAATGACCTTCCGTCCCGGCTGGCTTGACGTGCCCGGGGGCGATGGTTAAACGAGGGAGCAGCGTGGCCTGCACAGCCGAACAAGTGGCCAGGGAACCCGCGGGCCAGCCCGCCGAGAACAAGAAGATGCCGAATACCGATATTTCGATCCTGGTGGTGGACGACACCAAATTCTCCAGCGCCATGGTCAACCGCGTGATTGCCCGCGCCGGCTACCAGGACGTCCGCCACGCCAACTCGGCCGCCAATGCCCTCAAGCTCATCGAGGAGCGTCCCGCCCACATCCTGATTGCCGACTGGCTGATGCCGGAAATGGACGGTCTCGAACTCACGCAGCGCGTGCGCCAGATCGACGAAGCCGGCAACCATTTCACCTACGTCATGCTGCTGACCGCCCGCGAGGGCGTGGACGCGCTGGCCGTGGCCTTCGAGCAGGGCGTCGACGACTTCGTCAACAAGTCGCACATGCAGGACCAGCTGCTGCCGCGCCTGCTGTCCGCCGAGCGCATCACCACGCTGCAGAACCGCCTGCTGGTGGAAAACCAGCACCTGATCGAAGCCAACGCCAAACTGAAAAAGCTGTCGCCCTTCGACGGCCTGACCGGCCTCGGCAACCGCGACTACGCCACCCGCCGCCTGGGCGAGACACTGAAGCATGTGTCCTCGCGCGGCGGTGCCGCCTGTTACCTGCTGATCACCATCGGCAGCATCGAGACGCTGCGCAAGCAGTACCCGCCGGCCATCATGAGCCAGGTGCTGCTCGCCGTCGGCCGCCGCCTGCGCCAGCTGGTGCGCCCGCTCGACGTGGTCACCCGCATCAGCCCCAACCAGTTCGCCATCATCACGCACCAGCCCGACATCGCGCACTGCAGCGGCCAGAGCTACCGCCGCATTTTCGACGGCATCAACCTGAAGGCGTTCAAGACCACGGCGGGCTTCATCTCGGTGAAAACCACGATGAGCATTGCCGCCTGCGACGAGGACAGCCTCGCGCCCTCGCCCGAGGCGCTGATGGAGCTCGCCCAGACCGGCATCGCGCGCGCACTGGACACCGGCACCATCGTCTCCACCCGCTGGGACGGCGCCGACATCTCGGCATGAGGCCATGGCCGTGAGCACGCGCCCGCACTGGCTGGTGCTGGGCGCCGGCGCCATCGGCGGCCTGTGGGCCCTGCGTCTTGCGGCTGCCGGCCATCCCGTCACGCTGCTGGGTCGCCAGGCGGCGCCGACGCGCCGCCTGGTGCTGGAAGACGGCAACCATTCCCTCAGCCACGACTTTCCCTGCCTCGATCACCGGCGCGCGCAGCTGCCTGCGGCCGAGCGCCTGCTGGTGGCCACCAAGGCCGGCGCCACGGCGGATGCCCTTGCCCCGCTGCTGCCCGCACTGCCGGCCACCTTGCCACTGGTGCTGCTGCAAAACGGCATGGGGCAGGAAGCCGCACTGCTGGCCGCCCGCCCCGACCTCGTGCTGCTGCCTGCCATCACCACCGCCGGCGTCTTCTGCCGCGATGCCGACACGCGCGTGCTGGCCGGCGCCGGACAGACGCGGATCGGGGCACTGGATGCGGCGCAGCAGCCGCTGGCCGACACCATTGCCCGCGAATGGCAGGCCGCCGGCCTTGCCACGTCGGCCGTCACCGACATCGCGGCGCAGCGCTGGCAGAAGCTCGCCGTCAACTGCGCCATCAATCCGCTGACCGTGCGCTTCCGCTGCCGCAACGGCGCACTGCTCGACAACCCTGAGGCACTCGCGCTGATGGAGGCGGTCTGTGCAGAAGTTGCCGCCGTGATGCAGGCCGAAGGCCTGGCCGCGAGCGGCGATGCGCTGTTCGCCAGCGCACAGGCCGTGGCCGCCGCCACTGCCGCCAACACCTCGTCCATGCTGGCCGACGCGGAGGCCGGCCGCGCCACCGAAATCGACTTCCTGAACGGCCATGTGCTGCGCTGTGCCGCCCGCCACGGCATTGCCTGTCCGGTGAATGCGGCGCTGGTGACCGAGATCGCCGCGCGCGCGCACTGAGCCCGCCTGCCCGCCATGCGGCAGAATCCGCTTGGCCCGCACTTCCCGCCGCGCCTACAATCGCGCCGCTTTCAGGTGTCCGGCGCAGCGACTGCGCCGGTCCGCCCCTGCCGCAAACAGGGACGGACGGGAACCCGGTTCAATTCCGGGGCTGCCCCCGCAACGGTAAGCCGCAACAGGGTTTCCACATCGCCACTGCCCGTCCGGGTGGGAAGGCGGAAACTCCGGGCCGTCCAGGCTCGTGCGGCAAGCCCGGAGACCGGCCTGATTGCCCACGGTCAGTGCGGCGGGCTCGCGACCGGAAACCGGCGCGTGCGCGGCCGGCCTTCCTGTCGTTCCTCCATGCTGGCCCCTTCCTGTTTGCGGGGACCCAAACAGCTGGAGCCACTCCTGATGAAATCCCTTTT
>DAIRDY010000080.1:0-9674 GCA_036795935.1 Moraxellaceae bacterium
TCGAGATCCTGCTCAACCTCAAGGGCCTGGCCATCAAGCTCTATGAGCAGAACGAAGCCTTCCTGAGCCTGGACAAGAAGGGTCCCTGCGTGGTGACGGCGGCCGACCTTGGCCTGCCGCACAGCGTGGAAGTGGTCAACAAGGATCACGTGATTGCCAACATCGGCGCCAACGGCCACCTGAAGATGAAGCTGAAGGTGGGTCGTGGTCGCGGTTACGAGCCGGCCGACGGTCGCTATGGCGAAGACGAAGGTCGTCCCATCGGTCGTCTGCAGCTGGACGCGTCGTTCAGCCCGGTGCGCAAGGTGGCCTATGTGGTCGAAGCCGCGCGTGTCGAGCAGCGTACCAACCTCGACAAGCTGGTGATCGATCTCGAGACCAACGGCACCATTGACCCGGAAGAAGCGATCCGTCGCGCCGCCACCATCCTCCAGCAGCAGATCGCCGTGTTCGTCGACCTGCAGAAGGACAAGGCGCCGGAAGTGGTCGAAACCCGCGAAGAAGTCGATCCGCTGCTGCTGCGTCCGGTGGACGATCTCGAGCTGACCGTGCGTTCGGCCAACTGCCTGAAGGCAGAGAACATTTACTACATCGGCGACCTCGTGCAGCGCACTGAAGTCGAGCTGCTGAAGACGCCGAACCTGGGCAAGAAGTCGCTCACCGAGATCAAGGACGTGCTGGCCTCCCGCGGCCTCTCCCTCGGCATGCGTCTGGAAAACTGGCCGCCGGCCAGCCTGCGCAACGACGACCGCCTGAACTACCGCAGCCGTTGAGCTGCCTGCGCAGGGTGAACGCCGACAGGCGTGCACCTTGCGGATGGCACACCCTGTGCCCCGGATTTTTGAGGAAATCGAGCCATGCGTCATCGTAATAGTGGTGTCAAACTCGGCCGCAACAGCAGCCACCGCAAAGCCTTGTTCCAGAACATGGCCAATTCGCTGTTCGAGCACGAGCTGATCAAGACGACCCTGCCCAAGGCCAAGGAACTGCGCCGCGTCGCCGAGCCGCTGCTGACGCTGGCCAAGGTCGACTCCGTGGCCAATCGCCGCCTGGCGTTTGCCCGTACCCGCAACAAGGAAATCGTCGGCAAGCTGTTCACCGTGCTCGGCCCGCGCTACAAGGCCCGCAACGGCGGCTACCTGCGCGTGCTGAAGGCCGGCTTCCGTGCCGGTGACAATGCACCGATGGCCTATGTCGAGCTGGTCGACCGCGATCTGGTTGCCAAGAGCGAAGCCGCTGCCGCTGAATAAGCGTCGGTCTGTTCGCCAAAAAAAAGCCGGGCATTGCCCGGCTTTTTTATTGCCTCGGCGCCAGCGTGTCAGCGGTTCTGGCGCACATGCTCGTAAAGGCAGATGGCTGCCGCCGCGGCCACATTCAGGGACTCGACGCCGTCCGCCATCGGGATGCGCAGGCGCAGGTCGGCGCGGTCGAGCAGCTTCTCGCTGACGCCGCCGCCTTCACTGCCGAGGGCCAGTACCAGGGAGCCCCTGAGCGGGCTCGCGAACAGTGGTGTGGCATTGCCCAGCGTGGTCACGGCCAGCGGGCCGGCAAAGCCTGCAAGGGCGGCTTCGACGTCGATACGCTCGATGGCCGGCAACAGGAAGTGAGCGCCCATGCCGGCGCGCAACACCTTGGGCGACCACAGGTCGGCGCAGCCCGGCGTCAGCCAGACCTGGGCGGCACCCGCGGCGGCGGCCGTGCGCAGCATGGAGCCGACATTGCCCGGGTCCTGCACGCCCTCCAGCAAGAGCACCAGGCCTTCAGTGCAGGGGGGCGGCGTGTCGGGCAGTGCACAGACTGCCATCATGCCGGTTGGCGTGACGGTCTGTTCGATGGCGCAGAAGAGTTCGCGTTCCAGCATCACGCGGCCGACCGGACTGCGTGTCAGCAGCGCGCTGATTTCCGGGGTTTCCGGCATGCCCTCGCAGAGCAGCAACTTTGCCAGTGGCCAGTCCCGGTCCAGGGCCGCCTCGACCAGATGCGTGCCGACCAGCAGTGATTGCCGGGCTTTCTGGCGTTCACGGCGGCTGTCGGCCAGTTTCAGCAGCAGCTTGGCCAGCGGATTCTGGCGCGAGCGGATGATTTCCATCACCAGCCCCGGGCCAGCAGCGGCTTGAGGAAGCGCCCGGTGTGCGAGGCCTTGTGCTTCGCCACCTCTTCGGGGGTGCCGGTGGCGATCACCTGGCCGCCACCGTCGCCGCCCTCCGGCCCCATGTCGATCACCCAGTCGGCAGTCTTCACCACGTCGAGGTTGTGCTCGATGACGACAATCGTGTTGCCGTGATCGCGCAGGCGGTGCAACACGGTGAGCAGTTGCTGGATGTCGTGGAAATGCAGGCCGGTGGTCGGCTCGTCGAGGATGTACAGCGTCTGCCCGGTGTCGCGCTTGGAGAGCTCGCGCGCGAGCTTCACGCGCTGCGCTTCACCGCCGGACAGCGTGGTCGCGGCCTGTCCCAGGGTGATGTAGGAAAGGCCGACATCGACCAGGGTCTGCAGCTTGCGGGCGAGGGCCGGTATGGCGTCGAAGAAGGCGCGCGCATCCTCGACGGTCATCTCCAGCACCTCGGTAATGCTCTTGCCCTTGTATTTCACGTCCAGGGTTTCGCGGTTGTAGCGCTTGCCCTTGCACACGTCGCAGGGCACGTAGATGTCGGGCAGGAAATGCATTTCCACCTTGATCACGCCGTCGCCCTGGCAGGCCTCGCAGCGCCCCCCCTTGACGTTGAACGAGAAGCGGCCGGGGCCGTAGCCGCGCGAGCGTGCTTCCTGCGTGCCGGCAAACAGCTCGCGTATCGGCGTGAAGATGCCGGTGTAGGTGGCGGGATTGGAGCGCGGCGTGCGGCCGATGGGGCTCTGGTCGATGTCGACCACCTTGTCGAGCTGCTCCAGCCCGTCGATGCCGTCGTGTTCGGCCTCGTCGAGTACCGTGGCGCCGTTCAGCGCCTTGGCCGCGACCGGGTAGAGCGTGGCATTGACCAGCGTCGACTTGCCGGAGCCGGAGACGCCGGTCACGCAGGTCATCAGGCCGAGCGGAATTTCCGCGGTGACGTTCTTCAGGTTGTTGCCGCGTGCCCCTTTCAGTGTCAGCACTTTTTTCTTGTCGAAGGGTGTGCGCTTGGCCGGCACGGCGATTTTCTGCCGGCCGGACAGATACGCGCCCGTCAGCGAGTCCGGGTTGGCAACGATGTCATCGAAGCTGCCCTGCGCCACGATGCGGCCGCCGTGCACGCCGGCGCCCGGGCCGATGTCGACCACGTGATCGGCCGCGCGGATGGCGTCTTCGTCATGCTCGACGACGAGCACGGTGTTGCCAAGGTCGCGCAGGCGCACCAGCGTGCCGAGCAGGCGTTCGTTGTCCCGCTGGTGCAGGCCGATGGAAGGTTCGTCGAGCACATACATCACGCCGACGAGGCCGGCGCCGATCTGCGAGGCCAGGCGGATGCGCTGTGCCTCGCCGCCGGACAGCGTTTCCGCCGAGCGGTCCAGCGACAGGTAGTCCAGGCCGACGTTCACCAGAAACTGCAGGCGTTCGCGGATCTCCTTCAGGATCTTGTCGGCAATCTCGCCGCGCTTGCCCGGCAGGTTGAGCGTGCCAAAGTAGTCACAGCTGCGCTGGATGGGCATCTTGACGATGTCGGGCAATGCACGGTCCTCGATGAACACATGCCGCGCCTCGCGTTTCAGGCGTGAGCCGTGGCAGTCGGCGCAGACGGTGTGGTTGAGGTACTGCGCCAGCTCTTCGCGCACATTGCTGGATTCGGTTTCGCGGTAGCGGCGCTCCATGTTCGGGAGCACGCCCTCGAAGCTGTGCTCGCGGATCACCTTGCGGCCGCGGTCGTTGTAGTAATGAAACGCGATTTCCTCGCGCCCGGAGCCATTGAGGATGGCGTTCTGCACCTTTTTCGGCAGCTTCTTCCAGGGTGTGTCGACATCAAAACCGTAGTGTGCCGACAGCGCTTCCAGCATGCCGAAGTAATAGATGTTGCGCTTGTCCCAGCCGCGGATGGCGCCTTCGGACAGTGACAGGTCGCGGTCGGTGATCACGCGCTCGGCATCGAAGTACTGCTTCACGCCCAGGCCGTCGCAGCTCGGACAGGCGCCGGCCGGGTTGTTGAAGGAAAACAGGCGCGGCTCGAGTTCGGCCAGCGAATAGCCGCAGTGCGGGCAGGCATAGCGCGCAGAGAAAATCTGGTCCGGGCGGGCGCGGCCGTCGGGGCCGGGCTCCATGAACGCCACCAGCGCGATGCCGTCGGCATGGCGCAGCGCCGTCTCGAAGGATTCGGCCAGGCGCAGCGCGATGTCGTCGCGCACCTTGAGGCGGTCGACCACCACCTCGATGGTGTGCTTCTTCAGCTTGTCGAGCGCCGGCGCAGTGTCGAGGTCGACCACGATGCCGTCGATGCGGGCCCGCACGAAGCCGTCGGCGCGCAGCTGCTCGAACACATGCAGGTGTTCGCCCTTGCGCTCCTGGATGACGGGCGCCAGCAGCATGATGGCGGTGCCCTCGGGCAGCGCCATCACCTGGTCCACCATCTGCGATACGGTCTGTGCCTCCAGCGCCACGTCGTGGTCCGGGCAGCGCGGAATGCCGGCACGGGCATAAAGCAGGCGCAGGTAGTCGTAGATTTCCGTGATGGTGCCGACGGTGGAGCGCGGGTTGTGCGAGGTGGATTTCTGCTCGATGGAAATCGCCGGCGACAGGCCTTCGATGTGGTCGACATCGGGCTTTTCCATCAGCGACAGGAACTGCCGCGCATAGGCGGAGAGCGACTCGACATAGCGGCGCTGGCCCTCGGCATACAGCGTGTCGAAGGCCAGCGAGGACTTGCCGGAGCCGGAGAGGCCGGTGATCACCACGAACTTGTCGCGCGGCAGGTCGAGATCGACATTCTTGAGGTTGTGGGTGCGGGCGCCGCGGATGGTGATCTTGTCCATGCAAACCTCGGTGCGGGCGCGGGAAGGCGGCGCCGGCGGTCAAAAAGCGAACCGCGGAGTATACGGGAAAGCCCGAGCCCGCCGCAGTGCGACAGCCGGCGCATGTGCAGGCCGCTGCCGCACTGCTGCCATTGGCGCGGGACGACGATGTCCGCCGGGCAGGCAGCATCATCCCGCGACCGGCACCGGTCGGCTCGCCCCCGTCCCATGACCGGCAGGACGGCTGTCCCATGCCTGTGTGACCGGCGGGGCTGCTACAATCCGCCGCCTTTCCGCGGCCCTTCTGCCGCCACTGCGGACCTCCGATGAACGCGATGACCTCCGGCGAGCGCCGGGCCGTCTTCACCCTCGCCAGCCTGTTCTCGCTGCGCATGATCGGCCTGTTCATGATCATGCCGGTGTTCGCGCTCCATGGCCGCGAGCTGGCCGGCGCCACGCCCTTGCTGATCGGCCTGGCCATCGGTGTCTATGGTCTTGCGCAGGCGCTGCTGCAGATTCCGCTCGGCCTGCTGGCCGACCGCATGGACCGCAAGCGCCTCATCCTCATCGGCCTGCTGCTGTTCGTGGCCGGCGGCGTGGTGGCGGCGCTGTCCACGCATATCGCCGGCGTCATCGCCGGGCGTGCCATCCAGGGCGCCGGTGCCATCTCCGGCGTGGTCATGGCACTGCTCGCCGACCTCACGCGCGAGGAGCAGCGCACCAAGGCCATGGCGGCCATCGGCGCCAGCATCGGCATGTCGTTTGGCCTCGCCTTCGTGCTCGGTCCCTGGCTGGCGGGACTGTTCGGCCTGGCCGGGCTGTTCTGGTCGACCGTGCTGCTCGGGCTGGCCGGCGTCGCCGTCTGCGTGCTGCTGGTGCCGCAGCCGCTCTTGCAAGTGCCGCACACCCCGGCCAGCTATGGCCAGCAGCTGCGCGAGTCGCTGGCGCACCGCGAGCTGCTGCGCCTCAATGCCGGCATTTTCGTGCTGCATGCGGTAATGACGGCCTGCTTCACCGCGCTGCCGGTGATGCTCCTGCAGAACGGCGGCCTCGCGCTCGGGCAGCACGGCTGGGTGTATCTGGGCGTGTTGTTCGGCTCCTTCGTGTTCATCGTGCCTGCCATCATCTTTGCCGAGCGCCAACATGCGCTGCGCCGCGTGTTCCTGATCGCCATTGCCGTGCTGGCCGGCGGTCTGCTGCTGCTCGCCGGCTTCCATGGCGGGCTGTGGCCGCTGGTGGCCGGGCTGCTGGTGTTCTTCATCGGCTTCAACCTGCTGGAGGCCATGCTGCCCTCGCTGGTGAGCAAGCTCTGTCCGCCCGGGGGCAAGGGCACGGCCATGGGCATCTACTCCAGCAGCCAGTTCCTCGGGGCCTTTGCCGGTGGTGTGCTGGGCGGGCTGTTGCTGACGCACTTTGACGTGACCGTGCTGTTTGCCGTGCTCGCCGGCCTGGCCTGCCTGTGGTGGATGCTGGCCGCCGGCATGGCCGAGCCGCGCTTCCACAGCAGCCTGATGCTGCGCCTGGAGGCCGAGGCGCTGGCCGCACCCGAGGCGCTGGCCGGGCGCCTGCGCGGGCTCGCCGGTGTGGCCGAGGTGGTGGTGCTGCCGGCCGACGCCGTGGCCTACCTGCGCATCGACCCCGCCGCCTTCGACCAGAAGGCGCTGGCCGGCCTGCCGGTGCGCATGGCGGCGGCCTGAGCGGCGCGTCGTTTTCGCACGCGCGGGGCCGCCGTGCTGCGGTGACGCCGGCCCCGCCCCTGGGGTAAAGTCACCGGCTCTTATCTCGGCGTCGCCGCCAGGGCGGCGCCCCACAACAACCATACGTAACGAGAGGCTGAAGACATCATGCGTGGCGTGAACAAAGTCATTCTGGTGGGAAATCTGGGGCGGGATCCGGAAGTGCGCTACCTGCCCTCCGGCGGCGCAGTGGCCAATGTCACCATCGCCACCAGCGAGGCCTGGCGCGACAAGACTTCCGGGCAGATGCAGGAGCAGACCGAATGGCACCGCGTGGTGTTCTACGGCAAGCTGGCCGAGATCGCCGGCGAGTACCTGAAGAAGGGCTCCAAGGTCTATGTTGAAGGCTCGCTGCACACCCGCAAGTGGCAGGACAAGCAGACCGGCCAGGACCGCTACAGCACCGAGATCAAGGCCAACACCATGCAGATGCTGGACAGCCGCCAGGGCGGCGGTGGCCAGGGTGGCGGCTTCGGTGGCGGCCAGCAGGGCGGCTACAACCAGGGCGGTGGCGGTTTTGATGCCGGCAACGACTTCGCCGCCGGCGGCAGCTTCCCCGACTACGAAGGCTTCGACCAAGGCGCCGCGCCCGCCCCCTCGCGTGCCCCGCAGCAGCGTCCGCCGCAGGCGTCTGCCCCGGCCGCCGGTCCGGCCCGCGGTGGTGCCGACGACTTCGACGACGACATTCCGTTCTGAGTCGGCGACTGCCTGACGAGCCCGGCCACCGCGCCGGGCTTTTTCATCTTTAACCGCCCGCGATTCCGGCAGCTGTCCGGAGTCGCTCGACGCTGAATCCGTCACAGAGGCTGTGACTGATTCGCGGCCCGGCCATCACCGGCCGGGAAACCGCCTGCCGAAAAGCATTTTTCAGCCGGCGGCCAACGCCGGAGCCGGCCATGATCATTCCGCCACAGATGCTGGATGCCGACACGCTGACGCGTGTCCTCGAGGATTTCGTCACCCGCGACGGCACCGACAACGGTGACGACACGCCGCTGGCCGCGCGCGTCGAGCGCGTGCGTGCGGCCCTCGCGCGTGGCGAGGCCGTGATTGTCTTCGACCCCCTCAGCGAGCAGTGCGCACTGATGCTGAAGCAGGACGTGCCGAAGGAGTGGCTGGCGGAGGACTGAGCCCCGGCGTCAGAGCCGGATGCGGTAGACCTCCTGCAGCGAGATGCGACCTTCGCGCGCGGCCTTGAGGGCGCGCTGCGTGAGTGGCGTCATGCCGCCGCTGACGGCGCACTCCTCGAGTCGCACGGCGGACACGCCGGGCACCATCAGGCGCTGGATTTCCGGCGTCACCTCCAGCAGTTCATACACGGCCATGCGGCCTTTTACGCCCGTGTGGTGGCAGTGGTCGCAGCCGCGCCCCTGCCAGAAAACCTCGTCAGCGCTGACGCCGAGTTCGCGGCGAATGTCGGCATCCACCTCCTCCTTTTCAAGACAGTGCGAGCAGTTGCAGCGCACCAGCCGCTGCGCCAGCACGCCGATCAGCGCACTGCTAACCAGATAGGGCTCGATGCCGATCTCGATGAGCCGGGTCACGGTGCTGGCGGCATCGTTGGTGTGCAGCGTGCTCAGCACGAGGTGGCCGGTGAGTGCGCTTTCCACGGCCATCTTCGCGGTTTCCTGGTCGCGGATCTCGCCGACCATGATCACGTCCGGGTCGTGGCGCAGGATGTGGCGCAGCGCGCGGGCAAAGCTGTAGCCGGTGCCATGGTTGACCTGGATCTGGGTGATGCCGTCGATGTGGTACTCCACCGGGTCTTCGACAGTGATGATGTTCACGTTGCTGGCGCGGATGTGGTCGAGCGCGGTGTACAGCGTGGTGGACTTGCCGGAGCCGGTGGGACCGGTGACGAGCAGGATGCCGCTGTTGCGCGTCAGCAGGTGGCGCAAGCGCAGCGCGTCGTCGCTTTCGAAGCCGAGCGCTTCGAGGTTTTTCAGCGCGAAGCGCGTGTCGAGCAGACGAATGACGACGCTCTCGCCATGGATGGTGGGAATCACCGACAGGCGCAGGTCCACGCTGTGGTTCTGGTAATGCAGGCGCGAGCGGCCGTCCTGCGGCAGGCGGTGCTCGGAAATGTCCATGTTGCCGATGATCTTGATGCGGCTGACCACGGCCGGCAGCAGGCGCTTGCTGAAGCTGCGCACCTTCTGCAGCGTGCCGTCGACGCGGATCAGCAGCTCCACTTCATGCTCGCGCGGGCGGAAATGGATATCGGAGGCGCGGCGCACCATGGCGTCGGCTATCACGTTCTGCACGAACTGCACGACTGGGCGTTCGTTGCCGAGCGCGGCCTCGCTTTCGGCATTGAGGTGGAAGGGTTCTTCGTGGCCGTTGCCGCTGCCATGGCCGTCGAGCTCGCCGAGCGCGGTTTCCACTTCCTGGCTGTCGTAATGGCGGCTGATGGCGGCGGAGAGGTCGTCGCTGTCGGCGATGCAGCACTCCAGCACCTTGCCGGTGATGAAGCGCAGCAGGTTGATCAGTTCGTTGTCGGTGGGGTCGGGCATGGCCACCAGCAGGCGCTCGCCGTCGAGCAGCAGCGGCAGCGCCAGGTGTTCGCGCGCGAAACTGCCAGGCAGGCAGGCCAGCGCACGCGGGTCGGCCTCGAACTCGCCGAGGTTGACGAAGGGCACGCCGAAACGCTCGCTGAGTGCGCGCAGCACCTGCTCGTGGCTGACCAGCCCGCGCTCCTGCAGGATGTCGCCGAGCCGCCGGTGGTTCTGCTGCTGCGCGGCCAGCGCCAGACCGAGCTGCTCGGGCGTCACCGCCTTCATCTCCAGCAGGATTTCGCCGAGCGGGCGCGCGTTGTAGCGATAGCGGCTGCGGTGGTGCTGGCGCAGTTCATCGGCGCTGCGCAGCGGCCGGTGGCGGGAAGCGGGGCTGGCGGCGGGCGCGCTGGCGTCCTGGGTCATGGGGTGGCGGTCCGGCGGGAGTCAGGGAGAGCTCCATGCTAGCCGCCTCGCCCGCTGTTGTGCCTTGATGCCCGACAAGCGCGGCTCAGCCGCCGGTGAAGGGGAA
>DAIRDY010000081.1:0-6796 GCA_036795935.1 Moraxellaceae bacterium
AGAATGGCGGCAGATCATAACCGAGCCCGCCCCCGCCCATGAAACCCCTGCGCATCCTTGCTGCCCTCGCCCTGCTCGGCGGCCTGCTGCTGCCGGCTCAGGCGGCGGAAAGCGAACTGCCGGAGCTGGGCGGTGGCGTCACTGCCGTCACGCCAGAGCAGGAATACCGCCTCGGTCGCGCCTGGGTGCGCAAGCTGCGCGGCTCGACACAACTGATCAGCGATCCGCTGCTGCAGGACTACCTGGAGCGCCAAAGCTACCGCCTTGCCTTCCACAGCCCGCTGGAGCAGCCCGACCTCGTGCTGGTGCTGGTGAATGATCGCCAGATCAACGCCTTCGCCGTGCCCGGCGGCGTCATCGGCATCAATGCCGGCCTCTTGCTGCATGCCGAAACCGAAGCCGAATTCTCCTCGGTGCTGGCGCATGAACTCGGCCACCTGAGCCAGCGCCACTTTGCACGCATGCTGGCCGAAAACCAGCGCAACCAGTGGGTCTACCTCGGCGCCCTGCTCGCCAGCATCGCCGTGGCCGCGAGCGGCGACGCCCAGAGTGCCTATGCACTCGGCGCGACCAGCCAGGCCGCGGCCATCCAGAACCGCCTCAGCTACAGCCGCGTCAACGAACAGGAAGCCGACCGCATCGGCATGCAGACGCTGGCCAATGCCGGCCTCGACCCGCAGGCCATGCCACGCTTCTTCCAGCGCATGGAGCGCCAGTACCGGCAGGTGGGCAACATGCCGGAATTCGTGCTCACCCATCCGCTGACGCAGTCCCGCATCGCCGACAGCTTCAACCGCGCCCGCCAGTATCCGCAGAAGCTGGCGGACGACGGCCTGGACTACCAGCTCGCGCGCGTGCGCCTGCTGGTGCAATTCATGAATGACACCGGCCGTGGCGTGGCACATTTCGAGAAACAACTGGAGGACAGCCGGCGGCTGGATGACAAGACGCGGGTCAACCGTCTCGGCCTCGCGCTGGCCCTGCTGCGCGAGCGCCAGTTCACGGCGGCGCGCCAGGCGCTAGCGCCCCTGCTGGCCGCCGAGCCGCAGCGCGTGGACTTTGTGGTGGCGGCGGCCGAGGTGGAAATGGCCGAGCGCCAGCATGCGGCGGCCATCGCCTTGCTGGCGCCGGCACTGACACTGAACCCCGAGAGCTATCCGCTGCGCGCCTGGCTGGCCCGTGCCCGCATTGCCAACGGCGAGGCCGACGCCGTGATTCCGCAACTGGAGGCCATGGTGCGCGACCGCCGCGACGATGCCCTGCTCTGGCGCCTGCTCATCGATGCCTACAACGGCACGCGCAATGCCATCGGCATCCACCGCGCCCGCGCCGAAGTGCTGTTCCTGCACGGCAACGAAGACAAGGCACTGGAACAGCTCAAGCTGGCCGCCGACCTGGCCCGCGAGAACTACCCGCTGACCGCGCGCCTGCAAAAGCGCATGCGCGAGATCGACGCTTCGAAAAACGACCTCAAGCTCTGAACCGGCCGCGCCGCCGCGTCGGACAAGCTCACGCCGACAGTGCTGCGCGCACTTCTTCGGGCAGGGGACATTTGCGCAGGCTGTGTCCGTCCATCAGCACATAGACGGTTTCCGATGTCGCCAGCACCTCGGGCTCGCCCTCGCGGCGAAACTCGGCACGCAGCGTGAAGGAGGTGGTGCCGAGCGCCACCGGCAGCACGGTGATCGCCAGCCGGTCATCAAAGCGCGCCGGCGCCCGCCACTCGGTGGTCTGCTTCACCAGCTGGTAGTCCAGCGTGCCGTCGAGGAAGCGCTCGCCCATGGGCAGTGCGCGCATGAACTCGAGCACGGCAATGTCGACGTAATCGCCATAGCGCGCATTGAACACGACCTTCTGCGCATCGCACTCGCCATAGCGCACGCGCAGCACATGGGTGTGCCGGTGCATCAGGCGTTGCCCTTCGCGGCGAGCTTCATTTTCTGCGTGAAGTCGAGCATGCGCTCAAGCGGCACGATGGCCTGCCGGCCGAGCGCCGGGTCGACATGCACCTCCTGCGCGCCGGTCTCCAGCACATGCGCCAGGTTGTCCAGCGCATTCATGGCCATCCACGGGCAGTGCGCGCAGGAACGGCAGGTGGCGCCGGCGCCGGCGGTCGGCGCCTCGATGAATTCCTTGCCGGGTGCCGCCTGCTGCATCTTGTAGAAGATGCCCTTGTCGGTGGCGACGATGAACTGCGGATTCGGCAGGTCATGCGCCGCGGCAATCAGCTGCGAGGTGGAGCCGACGGCATCGGCAATCTCGACCACCGAGGCCGGCGACTCCGGATGCACGAGCACGGCCGCGTCCGGGTACACCTTCTTCAGGTCAAGGATGCCGCGCGCCTTGAACTCCTCGTGCACGATGCAGGAGCCGTCCCAGAGCAGCATGTCGGCACCGGTGGCCTTCTCGACATAGGCGCCCAGGTACTTGTCCGGTGCCCAGATGATTTTTTCGCCCGCATCGGCCAGGTGCTGCACGATGTCCACCGCGCAGCTTGAGGTCACCACCCAGTCGGCGCGCGCCTTCACCGCCGCCGAGGTGTTGGCATAGACCACCACCTTGTAGTCGGGATGGGCATCGCAGAAGGCGGTGAACTCGTCGGCGGGGCAGCCGAGGTCCAGCGAGCAGGTGGCTTCCAGCGTCGGCATCAGCACGCGCTTTTCCGGGTTCAGGATCTTGGCGGTCTCGCCCATGAACTTGACGCCGGCAACAACAATCGTCTTCGCCGGATGGCGGTTGCCGAAGCGCGCCATCTCCAGCGAGTCGGACACGCAGCCGCCGGTTTCCTCGGCCAGCGACTGCAGCTCGGCATCCACGTAGTAATGCGCCACCAGCACCGCGTCCTCGCGTTTGAGCAGGGCCTTGATGTGTTCGCGCAGCGCCTGCTTGCGCTCGGGAGAGAGCGTGTCCTCGTGCTCGTGCAGGTGATCGAGATGCTGCTGGACGATGCGCTTGGCGTGGTTGTCGATGAGGTGGCTCATGGCGGGCTCGCGGCATGGATTCGTGAGGCACCCGGGCGACGGACCGCAAGGGTGCGGCTCCCGGGGCAGGATGGATGCGATTGTAGCGCCGGCTTGGCATTGAATGTGCTTTTTGCCGGGTGACTGTCTTTAATGAAGACAGCGCCACCGGCCCCGGGCCGGTGGCCACCTGCCGCGACAGCGGCACACGCCACGGGAGGCGGCATGTGGTCCCTGCTCTCCGATCTTGAGGACTTCCCCTGCGACTTCCGCGCCCTGCGCGCGCAGGCGGCTGCCACCGAAAGCGCGGCGCTGACGCCGCTGCTGGCGGCGGCGCAGACCTCGGCCCCGCGCCAGACCGACATCCTTGCCGAACGCCTGGTGCTGGCCGCACGCGCCGCCGCCCCGGCCGGTTTCAGCGAGTTTCTCGCCACCTGGCGCCTCTCCGGCGAGGAAGGCCGCACGCTGCTGGCGCTGGCCGAAGCCCTGCTGCGCATACCCGACACCAGCGTGGCCGACCGCCTGATCAACGACCTGCTGGCGCGGGGCGACTGGACGCCGGCGCTGGCCGAGGCCAGCCTGCGCGTGAAGGCGGCCGGCTGGGGGCTGGCGCTCGGCAGCCGCTTCATCCGCGAGGAAGACCTGCCCGGGCGCTGGCACCGGCTGCTGCTGAAAGCCGGCGATGCCGTGCTGCGCCCGGCGCTGGCGGCGGGCATCCGCCTGCTGGCCGAACAGTTCGTCATGGGCGAGACACTGGCCGCAGCCCTCGCCCGCCGCACGCCCGGCCTGCGCTACTCCTTCGATTGCCTGGGCGAGGCCGCGCAGACCCAGGCCGAGGCCGAGCGCTACGCCGAGGCCTATCTCGGCGCCATCCGCGCGCTCGCCGGGCAGGGCGAAGCCTTGCCGCTGCCGGCGCGCGACGGCATCTCGATCAAGCTCTCCGCGCTGCATCCGCGCTACGAGGCAAGGCAGTGGCCGCGCCTGCGCGACGAGTTGCTGCCACGGCTGGTCGCCCTGCTCGAGGAGGCGGCTGCCGCCGGCATCCCGGTCACGCTGGATGCCGAGGAAAGCGAACGCCTGGAGCTGCAACTGGCGGTGTTTGCCGCACTGCGCCAGGTGCCGGCCCTGCGCCGCTGGGGCGGGCTCGGGCTCGCGGTGCAGGCCTACCAGAAACGGGCACCGGCCGTGCTCGACTGGCTGGCAGGCGAAGCCGCGCGTCACGGCAGCCCGATTCCGGTGCGGCTGGTGAAGGGCGCCTACTGGGACAGCGAGATCAAGCGCGCCCAGCTCACCGGCGTTGCGCATTACCCGGTATGGACGCGCAAGCGCCACACCGACATCGCCTGGCAGGCCTGCGCGCGCCGGCTGCTGGCCGAGCCGCGCGCCTTCTGGCCGCAGTTTGCCACGCACAATGCGCGCAGCCTGGCCTGGCTGGAAACCACCGCCGCCAACCTCGGCGCCGACTATGAAGTGCAGCGCCTGGCCGGCATGGGCGAGGCCGTGCACGAGGCCTTCCGGCAGCAGTGCCAGCGCCCCTTGCGCATCTATGCGCCGGTCGGGGCCTTTCACACGCTGCTGCCCTATCTGGTGCGCCGGCTGCTGGAAAACGGCAGCAGCCAGTCCTTCGTCAACCGGCTGGCCGATCCGGACACGCCGCTGCCGGCGCTGATCAGTGATCCGGTGACCAGCCTCGGGCCCGAGGGCGTGCAGCCCCACCCCTCGCTGCCGGAACCGCAGGCCCTGTACCACGACCGGCCCGGCAGTCCGGGCCTGGACCTTGCCGACCCGCAGGCCCTGCTCGCCTTGCGCGAGTACTGCCGGCAGCTGCCGGCCTCGCCGCTGGCCGCCCGCCCGCTGCTGGCCGCGCAGGCCAAGGCCCGCCGCGACAGCCGCCCCTGCCCGGCACCGGCCAATCCCGCGCGCGTGCTGGGCACGCTGACCGAGGCCAGCCAGGCCGACCTCGCACTGGCCATGGAACAGGCGCAGGCCGCCTTCCCGGCCTGGGCGGCACGGCCGGTGCGCGAGCGCGCCGAGCTCTTGTACGACTGGGCCGATGCACTGCTGGAAGCGCGCGAGGAGTTCATCGCACTGCTCGTGCACGAAGGCGGCAAGACGCTGGGCGATGCCGTGGCCGAATGGCGCGAGGCCTTCGACTTCTGCCACTACTACGCGGCCGAGGCCGAGCGCCTGCTGAGCCAGCCCACCACGCTGCCGGCCGTGAGCGGCGAGGCCAACCAGTTGCTGCTGGTGCCGCGCGGCGTGTTCGCCTGCATCAGCCCGTGGAATTTCCCGCTCGCCATCTTTGTCGGCCAGGTCGCCGCCGCGCTCGCCGCCGGCAACACCGTGCTCGCCAAGCCGGCGAGCCAGACGCCACTGGTGGCCTGGCGTGCAGTGCAGCTGGCCCTGCGTGCCGGCATTCCGGCCGGCGTGCTGCAGTTCGTCCCGGCCACCGGACGGGCGATCAGCGAAGTGCTGCTGCCGCATCCGGCGCTGGCCGGCATCGCCTTCACCGGCTCCGAGCCGGTGGCCATCGAGCTCAGCCGCCGGCTCGCCGCCCGCGACGGCGCACGGCTGCCGCTGATTGCCGAGACCGGCGGCCTGAATGCGCTGATTGCCGACAGCTCGGCGCTGCCCGAGCAGGTGGTGAACGACGTACTGGTATCGGCCTTCGGCAGTGCGGGCCAGCGCTGCTCGGCACTGCGCGTGCTGTTCGTGCAGGACGACATCCGCAGCGCCGTGCTCGAGCGCCTGAAAGGCGCGCTGGCCGAATGGCGCGTCGACGACCCGGCGCTCGTCGCCACCGATGCCGGGCCGGTGATCGACGCCACCGCCCGCCAGACCCTGGAAGCCGTCATCGACAAGTGGCAGCCGAAAGCGCGCTGGATGGCCAGTGCCGACGCCCCGCCCGGCCCCGGCCACTTCGTGGCGCCGCATGCCTTCTGGCTCGATCGCGACGACCTGCCGCGCGAGGAAATCTTCGGGCCGGTGCTGGCCATCGCCAGCTTCCGCCACGACGAGCTGCCGGCCGTGGTGGAGTGGATCAACCGCACCGGCTACGGCCTCACGCTGGGCGTGCACTCGCGCCTGGACTCGACGCGGGACTACCTGCGCCGCCACGCCCGCGTCGGCAACCTGTACGAAAACCGCCAGCAGACCGGCGCCGTGGTCGGCTGCCAGCCCTTCGGCGGCGAAGGCCGCTCCGGCACCGGCTTCAAGGCCGGCGGCCCGCACTACCTGCTGCGCTTCCTCAGCGAGCGCACCGTCACCAGCAACCTGTCCGCGCTCGGCATCAACACCAGCCTGCTGGACTTGGGCGACTAGGCCGGCACCGGCACGCCCGCCGGACAAGGCGACAGCCTCCTCGTTACCCGGCCTGGGCGGCACGCGCCAGCGACGGCGACCGAAACGCAACACAGCCTGTCCGCAGCGGTGAGGCGGCAGCGACCTTTTTTTGCGTACACTCGGCTTCATCGCCGTCCGCGCCTGCCGCGCCACCCGATGAGGACCCGCATGCCTGCCCGCCCGCTCCCGACGCTCCCGACACTGTTGCCGCTGTTCTGCCTGGCCCTGCCGCTGGCAGCCATTGCCGGCGCCCAGCACGATCACGGCCCTGCCCCTCAGCACGACTTCGACCGCCCGGCCCGCGTCCATGCCAGCGCCCACGAGCATGGCCGCGCCGAACTCAGCTTGGTGCTGGCCGAGCGCGAACTGCTGCTGGAACTGACCGCGCCGGCCGACAGCATCACCGGCTTCGAACATGCCCCGCGCAGCGGTGCGCATGAACGCCGGCTGGCCGCCGCGCTGGCGGCCCTGCGCCAGGACACCCTGGTGCGGGC
>DAIRDY010000081.1:6896-9523 GCA_036795935.1 Moraxellaceae bacterium
ATGAGCCTGCTGGCCCTCGACCAGCTGCGCTATGCCTGGCCCGGCCAGGCCCCGCTGCTCGACATTCCGTCGTTTGCGCTGGCCGCCGGTGAGCGCGTGTTCCTGCACGGCCCCTCGGGCAGCGGCAAGAGCACGCTGCTCGCGCTGATTGCCGGCGTCATCGTGCCGCAGTCCGGGCGCATCCTGCTGGAAGACACCGACCTGGCCGCGCTCGGCAGCGCGGAGCGCGACCGCTGGCGCGCCGACGAACTCGGCTTCGTGTTCCAGCAGTTCAACCTGCTGCCCTACCTCTCGGTGCTGGAGAACGTGCTCTTGCCGCTGCGCTTTTCCGCGCCGCGCCGGCAACGCCTGAAAGCGACACCGGAAACTGAGGCCGCGCGCCTGCTGACCGACCTGAAACTCTCGCCTGCGCTGTGGAAGGCCCGCGCCGACCGCCTCAGCATCGGCCAGCAACAACGCGTGGCAGTGGCGCGCGCGCTGATCGGCCGCCCGCCGCTGGTGATTGCCGACGAGCCCACCTCGGCCCTCGATGCCGACAGCCAGCAAGCCTTTCTCGACCTGCTGTTCGGCGAGTGCGACCAGCACGGTAGCGCGCTGCTGTTTGTCAGCCACGACCTGCGCCTGGCCGGCCGCTTCGACCGCCAGCTCGCACTGGCCGACCTGAACCGCGTCGCCGCGACGCCGGGAGCGGCGGCATGAGCCTGCTGCAACTGGCACGCAAGAGCCTGTGGAACCGCCGCCTCAGCGTCGGCCTGACGGTGTTCGCCATTGCCGTCAGCGTGGCGCTCTTGCTCGCCGTCGAGCGCGTGCGCAACGAAGCGCGCGCGAGCTTTGCGCAGACCGTGAGCGGCGTCGACCTCATCGTCGGCGCGCGCGGCGGCAGCTCGCAGCTCCTGCTGTATTCGGTGTTCCGCCTGGGCGAGGCCACCGGCAACTTTTCCTGGGACACCTTCGGCAAGCTGCGCACGCATCCGCAGGTGGCCTGGGCAATTCCGGTGTCGCTCGGCGATTCGCACCGCGGCTATCGCGTGCTCGCCACCGACGACAGCTATTTCCGCCACTACCGCACGGGCGACGCGCAGGCCCTGCGCCTCGCCAATGCCGCCGACGGCGTCGGCGTGCCCGGCCCCGATGGCGAGGCGCCGTATTTCCGCGGCATCTACGACGTGATCCTCGGCAGCGATGTCGCACGCCGGCTCGGCTACCGCACCGGCGAGCGCATCGTGCTCAGCCACGGCATTGCCGAGCAGGCCCTGAGCGACCACGACGAACGTCCGTTCACCGTGATCGGCGTGCTCGCGCCCACCGGCACGCCGGTGGACCGCACGCTGCACATCCCGCTGGCAGGCATGGAAGCGCTGCATGTGGACTGGCAGGGTGGCGCGCCGCCGCTCGGCCCCGGCCTTGATGCCGACACCGTGGCCGCGCTGGACCTGACACCGAAAAGCATCACCGCCGCCTTTGTCGGCCTGAAATCGCGGCATGCGGTGTTCAACCTGCAGCGCGGGCTCAACAACTATCCGCGCGAACCCCTGAGCGCCATCCTGCCCGGCGTTGCGCTGGCCGAGCTCTGGCAGGGGTTTGCGCTGGTGGAAAAACTGCTGCTGCTGGTCTCGGCCTGCGTGGCCGTGGCCGGCCTGCTCGGCCTGCTTGCGGTAATGCTGACCAGCCTCAACGAACGCCGGCGCGAGCTGGCCATCCTGCGCGCCGTCGGCGCCCGGCCGCGCCATGTCATCGGCTTGCTACTGCTGGAATGCGGGCTGGTGGGCATGGCCGGCGCCGCCGCCGGCCTGCTGCTGTTCCATGCCCTGCTGGCCGGGCTCAGCCCCTGGCTGGCCAGCGAATTCGGCCTCTTCATCGGCTGGCGCTGGCCGGCCCCGATGGAGTGGCTGATGCTCGCCGCCGTGGTCGCCGCCGCCTTTGCCAGCGGCCTCGTGCCGGCGCTGCGCGCCTATCGCAACCTGCTGGTCGACGGCCTCGCGCCGCGCAGCTGACGGACCCTGCCATGACTTCTGCCTTCACCCCCGCCCTGTCCCTGCTCCTGCTGGCGCTCGTGCTCCCCGGCCAGGGCCTGGCCAGCACGCCCGCCACGCCGCCGGCCAAAACCAAGGCCGGCAACGCCGTCACCACCATCGGCTGGCCGCAGCTGGTGCCCGACAGCGAACGCGCCCGCCTCGTGAACCCGGCCAGCATCGACCACGGCTCGGGCCCGGACCGCCCGCGCGGCAGCCCGCTCGGCGGCGGTCCGGTCACCGGCGACGACGTGTTCAGCGCACTGGAAGGCCAGCGCGCGGCGCCGGTGTATACGCCGGTACGCAGCTGGCACAACCGGCAGGTACGCATCCCCGGCTATGTCGTGCCGGTGGACTACAACGCGAAAGGCGCCATCACCAGCTTCTTCCTCGTGCCCTACTTCGGCGCCTGCATCCATGTGCCGCCGCCCCCGCCCAACCAGATCATCTTCGTGCGCTTCCCCAAGGGCTTCGACGTGGTGGCGCTGTACGAGCCGTTCTGGATCAGCGGCACGCTGAAGGTGGAAACCATGCAGAGCGAGCTGGCCGAATCCCTGTACACCATGCAGGGCCTGCGCATCGAGCCCTACAGCAAGCCCTGACACCGCACGGTGG
>DAIRDY010000082.1:0-5976 GCA_036795935.1 Moraxellaceae bacterium
CCGCCCCGCCACTCTCCCCGCCGCGTTTCGTGCCAACCCGTGCAGGCGCTATAGTCGCGCCATTCATTGCCGCCGGCAGGGGCCGGCTGGCAGCGACGGAGATGCGCATGACCGCGCTGAAAATCCCGGGCTACACCCTGAAGAAGAAACTCGGCCAGGGCGGCATGGCTGCCGTGTTCCTTGCCGTGCAGGACTCCTTCGGGCGCGAGGTCGCGCTCAAGGTGATGTTTCCCGCCATCGCCAAGGAACCGGGCTTTGCCGAGCGCTTCCTGGCCGAGGCACGCACCGTGGCCAAGCTGGCCCATCCGCACATCATTGTCGTGCACGATGTCGGCCAGGCCGGCAACCTGCACTACTTCGCGATGGAGTACCACACCGGCGGCGACCTCACGCAGCGCATCCGCAACCGCGATGTCGCCGTGAAGGAAGCACTGCTGATCACGCGCCAGATTGCCGACGCCCTCGCCTTCGCGCACGAGCGCCAGGTCATCCACCGCGACATCAAGCCCGACAACGTGCTGTTCCGCGCCCACGACGGCGCCGCCATCCTCACCGACTTCGGCATTGCCAAGGACCTGGGCGACGACATGCAGCTCACCCAGCTCGGCACCACCGTCGGCACACCCAAATACATGAGCCCGGAACAGGCGCGCGGCCATGCGCTCGACGGCCGCGCCGACCTCTACAGCCTCGGCGTCATGCTGTTCGAGATGCTCACCGGCGCACCGCCCTACATGGCCGACGAGGCCGTGGCGCTCGGGCTCAAGCACTGCCAGGACCCGATCCCGCGCCTGCCCGCCGAACTCGCCAAATTGCAGCCGCTGATCGACCGGCTGATGGCCAAGCAGCGCACCGACCGCATTCCGGATGCGCGCACGCTGATCAAGGAAATCGATGCACTGCTGGCCGCCGGCATCAGCGCCGTGCCGGCAAAGAAAGCCGCTGCGCCGGTGATGCTGTCCACCACGCAGGTCGGCCCGGCCAGCCAGGCCGCCACCGTGGCCAAGCCGGCCATGGCTGCCGCTGACACACCGGCCAGCCGCGCCACCGAACAGTTCTTTGACACCGAAGAAACCGTCAGCGGCGGCTTCCTCAGCAAGAAAAGTGCGCTGCGCGTGCGCTTCTCCTGCGAGGACTACGAAGCACTCAAGCGCCAGCTCGGCAAGCTGCAGGACGAACTCAAGGCCTGGCTGGACAAGCGCGGCAAGAAGGCCAACCAGCTCCAGCTCGACATCCAGGCCCATCCCTGGATACACGGCCGCGTGCGCGAAGTGTTCGCCCGCGCCCGCCAGGAAAACTCGGCGCTGGCCACCGTGCTCGGCCAGGCCGAAGTGGTGCTGCACCTGTTCGACGACCAGGACCCGGTGGGGCGCACCATCAAGCTCAGCGACAAGGACGGCAAACCCGCCCCCGCGCCCACCAGCGCCGGCTGAGCGGTGCGCGGAACGGCTTGATCATCAAGGGAAAATCCGTAGAATGCGCGACTCTTCTGCAGGCCTTGCCGGCAGAAGCGGGTCGTTAGCTCAGTCGGTAGAGCAGCGGACTTTTAATCCGTTGGTCCCGCGTTCGAGTCGCGGACGACCCACCAATTCCCCCTCCCGCAGGGGACCAGAAAGCCGCCGGATGCCCTCCGGCGGCTTTCTTTTTGGGCGCGCCGCGAGCAGCTCCGGTGCATGCGCCCTACTGGTGGATGCAGGACTTGCGCTGCCCCTTGTGCGACATGAAATAGCCGGTATGCCCTCGCCACGCGTACAGCAGCGCGCGGAACGCGGACTTCACCGGGCCGCAGTGCCAGCTGCGGATCTTGTGGTAAGCCCAGGCCCATTTCTGCGTGAACGTCTTCATGATGTCCCTCCTGCAATGCGCCGACCGAGCGGCATCAGGTCCGTGACAGCGGAAAAGGATGCAAGAGGCTTGCCGCCGTTTCCCGGGGGCCTGTTCTAGCGCAGGCGAATGAAACCGGAATGACGGCGCGGCGTCCCGGGGGGCCGCTGAAAACGCGCGTTATGGGCAGCCGGCTTCGTTGCGCCCGCGCTCACCCTTCTGCTGTCCGCTGACATGTCTCGGGAAGAAGCGGCAGAGCGCCTCGCATGGCATGCCGCCATCACGGTTTTTTGAGCACGCCCTAGCCGCGCTTCTGCGCGCGGTAGGCACTGGGCGAGAGGCCGATGATCTGGCGGAACTGGCGGGAAAAATAATGCGCGTCGGCATAGCCGAGCCGGGCCGCGATGGCGGCAATCGACTCATGGCCGGCATCCAGCCATTCGCAGGCGCGCGCCATGCGCCGGTGCAGGAAATGCTGCAACGGCGCCTGCCCGGTGGCGGCGCGGAAGCGGCGCGCGAAATGGAATTTCTCGAGGCCGGCCACGGCCGCCAGCTGCGCCAGCGTCACCGGCTCGTCGAGGTGGTCCTGCATCCAGGCCTGCACGGCGGCGACATCGAGCCGGCCCGGCTGGCGCCTCGCCCCCTGCCCGGCCGCCGCCATCAGCGCCAGTACCAGGCGCAGCCGTGCCGTCAGCACCTGCAAGGCCTCCGGCTCGAAGCCCGGGGCACGCGCCTCCAGCAGCGCCCGCCACTCGGCCTGCAGGGCGGGCGCCAAGCCGGGATGGAACTGCCGCCAGATACCTCCGGCCAGCAAGGGCCGCAGCCAGTCGGCCACCGCCGCACCGCCCAGATGCGCCCAGTACAGCGTCCAGGGCTGGCCGGGTGCGGCGGCATAGGCATGAGCCACGCCCGCCGGCAGCAGCAGCGCATCGCCCGGCCCCAGCGCCTGCACCGGCCCGTCGCCCGGCACCTGCACGTCGCCGCGCCCCTGCACGCAATACATCAGCAGGTGGTCCTCGTGCTCGGCTGCACTACGCTGCATGGCGTGGCCGGCCGCCTGCACATACTGGCCGACCGCCACCGGATGGCAGTCGCGGCTGCGCGCATCGGCGGCAAGCCGGGCCAGCGCCGAGGGCGGGATGACATAACGCAGGCTGGCCGCCGACAGCGGCCAGGACGAGAGCAGCGGCATGGGAGACTCCGTGACCCCTGTTAACAGCTTGCTGAAAATGCCCATCCCGGGCTTTTTCAGCCCGCGATTCCGGCGCATGTCCGGAATCGCTCCACGCCGAATCAATCACTTAGGCATGATTGATTCACGATCCGGCCATCCCTGGCAGGGAAACAGCCTGCTGAAAAGCGCTTTTCAGCAGGCTGTTAAAGAATCACCAATATCGTCCACCTGCCGGCCAATATATGCAATTTCATGGCACCGGGCATGGTGCTACAACTGCAACATCGTCCCAGAGAGGCCCTGCCATGACCGCCCCCCGCATCCCCCTGCTGCTGGAAGGCCGCTTCCAGCAAAGCACCACCTCCACCTTCCAGAGCGTGCGCAACCCGGCCACCCAGGGCGTGCTCGCCGAAGTGCCCTTCGCCACGGCCGACGAGGTCGACCGCGCGGTGGCCGCCGCGAAGGAGGCCTTCCAGAGCTGGCGCGAGGTGGCACCGCCGCAACGCGCGCGCGTGATGCTGCAGTTCCAGCACCTGCTGAAGCAGCATCACGACGAGCTGGCGGAAATCCTGGCCCAGGAAACCGGCAAGACCTTTGCCGATGCCAAGGGCGATGTCTGGCGCGGCATCGAGGTGGTGGAGCACGCCTGCAACGTGTCCAGCCTGCTGATGGGCGAGACGGTGGAGAACGTGGCCGGCGGCATCGACACCTATTCGCTGGTGCAACCGCTCGGCGTCTGTGTCGGCATCACGCCGTTCAATTTCCCGGCGATGATTCCGCTGTGGATGTTTCCGCTCGCCATCGCCTGCGGCAACACCTTCGTGCTCAAGCCCTCCGAGCAGGACCCGATGACGCCGACGCGCATCGCCGAACTCTTTCTCGAGGCCGGCGCGCCGAAAAACGTGCTGCAGGTCATCCACGGCGGCCAGGACCAAGTGAACCAGCTGCTGCGCCACCCGGACGTGCATGCCATTTCATTTGTCGGCTCGGCACCGGTGGCCGAGCACATCTACCGCACCGGCACCGCACACCTGAAGCGCGTGCAGTGCTTTGCCGGCGCCAAGAACCACATGGTGGTAATGCCCGATGCACAGCCGCAGCAGGTGGTGAACAACCTGATCGGCGCCTCCTGCGGCGCCGCCGGCCAGCGCTGCATGGCCATCTCGGTTGCGGTGCTGGTGGGCAGTGCCCGTGAGGTGATCCCGCATCTGGCCGCCTCCTTCCGCGAACTGCGCCCCGGCATCTGGAACGACAGCGGCGCTGCCTATGGCCCGGTGATCTCGGCAAAAGCCAAGGCGCGCATTCTCGACCTGATCCGCCAGGGCAAGGAAGAAGGCGCCGTCTGCGCCTTCGACGGCAGTGCATGCACGGTGCCCGAATATCCCGACGGCAACTGGGTCGGCCCCACGCTGTTCACCGGCGTGAAACCGGAAATGAGCATTTATCGCGAGGAAATCTTCGGGCCGGTGCTGCTCGTCATCGAAGTGGACACGCTGGCCGAGGCGATTGCGCTGATCAACGCCAACCCCTACGGCAACGGCTGCTCCATCTTCACCGCGAGTGGCGCGGCGGCGCGCAAGTTCCAGCACGAGATCGAGGTGGGCCAGGTCGGCATCAACGTGCCGATTCCGGTGCCGCTGCCCTTCTTCTCGTTTACCGGCTGGAAGAAGTCCTTCCTCGGCGACCTGCATGCCTACGGCAAGCAGGCGGTGCGCTTCTACACCGAGACCAAGACCGTGACCGCGCGCTGGTTCGACGAGGACATCGACCACCCGCACGGCCCCAACATGACCATCCAGCTGAAGTGAGCGACTGAACCGCGCCATGCATTTTGAACTGAGCGACGAACAGAAAGCCTTTGTGCAGGTGGCCGCCGGGTTCGCCAGCAACGAACTCGCCCCCCATGCCGCGCGCTGGGATGCCGAGCACCATTTCCCGGTGGACGTGATCCGCCGTGCTGGCGCCCTCGGCCTCTGCGGCATCTATGCCGACCCGGATGCCGGGGGCATGGGCCTCTCCCGGCTCGATGCCGCGCTGATTTTCGAGCAGCTTGCCGGGGGCTGCACGGCCACCGCTGCCTACATCAGCATCCACAACATGTGCACCGCCATGGTGACGCGCTTCGGCAACGCCGCACAAAAAGCGGCCTTCGGCAGCCGCATGGCCAGCGGCGAATGGCTGGCCAGCTACTGCCTGACCGAGCCCGGTGCCGGCAGCGATGCCGCCGCACTGAAAACGCGGGCCCGCCGCGACGGCGACGACTATGTGCTCAGCGGCAGCAAGATGTTCATTTCCGGCGCTGGCGCCACTGACGTCCTGATCGTGATGGCGCGCACCGCCGATACCGGTGCCCGCGGCATTTCGGCCTTCATCGTGCCCGCCGGCAGTGCCGGCATCCGCTACGGCAAGAACGAGGAAAAAATGGGCTGGAACGCACAGCCCACACGCGCCATCACTTTCGATGACGTGCGCGTGCCGGCCAGCCAGCGCCTGGGCGCCGAAGGCGACGGCTTCCGCTTCGCGATGCAGGGACTGGACGGCGGCCGCCTCAACATCGCCAGCTGCTCGCTGGGCACGGCCGCGGCGGCGCTGCGTGCCGCCCACCGCTATCTGAAGGAGCGCCAGCAGTTCGGGCAGCCGCTCGCCGATTTCCAGGCGCTGCAGTTCCGCCTGGCCGACATGGCCACCGAGCTGCAGGCCGCACGGCTCATGGTCTGGCACGCGGCCAGCCGCCTCGATGCCGGCGACAGCGATGCCACGCTGCACTGCGCCATGGCCAAGCGCTTCGCCACCGATGCCGGCTTCCGTGTCTGCAACGAGGCCCTGCAACTGCATGGCGGCTACGGCTACCTGCGCGACTTCCCGCTGGAGCGCATGCTGCGCGACGTGCGCGTGCACCAGATCCTGGAGGGGACCAACGAGATCATGCGCGTGATCGCGGCACGCAAGCTGCTGGACAAGGACAGCCTCTGAAACAC
>DAIRDY010000082.1:6076-9474 GCA_036795935.1 Moraxellaceae bacterium
GCCGACAAAAAAACTGAAGGGAGAACAACAATGACCAGCATCGCCTTCTTCGGCTGCGGCAACATGGGCGCACCGATGGCGCGCAACCTGCTCAAGGCCGGCCTCACCGTGCGCGTGTTCGACCTGAATCCGACGCTCACCGCGCCGCTCGCAGCGGACGGCGCCATTGCGGCCGGTTCGGCGGCGGATGCCGTGGCCGGCGCCGACACGGTCCTCACCATGCTGCCGCACGATGCCGCCGTGCGTGCAGTCTATCTGGCCGAGAACGGCGGCCTGCTCGACCTGTTGCCGGCCGGCACGCTGGCCATCGACTGCTCGACGGTGTCGCCCGAGTGCGCACGCGAGGTGTCTGCCGCGGCCCATGCGCGCGCCATCGCCATGATCGACGCGCCGGTCTCCGGTGGCGTTGCCGGTGCTGCCGCGGCCACACTGAGCTTTCTCTGCGGTGGCAGCGCCGACGACCTCGAGCGCGCCCGCCCCTTCCTCGCCGCCATGGGCAAGAACATCCTGCATGCAGGCGGCGCCGGTGCCGGTGCCGTCGCCAAGATCTGCAACAACATGCTGCTGGCCGTGCACATGATCGGCACCTGCGAGGCGCTGCAACTCGGCGCCGACAACGGCCTGGACCCGAAGGTGCTCTCCGACATCCTGCTGAAAAGCTCGGGCCGCAACTGGTCACTGGAGCTGTACAACCCCTGGCCCGGGGTGATGGAAAATTCTGCCGCCTCGCGCGGCTATGCCGGCGGCTTCCAGACCGACCTGATGAACAAGGATCTGGGGCTTGCCATGGAGGCCGCGCTGCACAGCAAGTCGGCAACACCGATGGGCGCACTGGCGAAGCAGCTCTACGCGCTGCATGCCACGCACGGCCACGGCAAGCTGGACTTCTCGTCCATCCTCACGCTGCTGCAAAAAGAAGGCTGAAGCGGGAGACGCGCACAAAAAAGCCGGCATGCGCCGGCTTTTTTGCATCTGCAACAGGCATCAGGCAAACACGCGCCCGGCATCGGCCAGAATCTGGTCACTGATGTAGCTGGCCAGCGCGTACACCGTCACCTGCGGATTCACGATGATGCTGGTGGGAAACAGGCTGGCATCGGTGATGAACAGGTTCTGCACGTCGTGGCACTCGCCCCTGGGATTGACCACCGCCTGCTTTGCGTCCGCGCCCATGCGGCAGGTGCCCTGCGGGTGGTAGGAGACCATGCGGAATGTCTGCGGGCCGGGAGCGATGCTGTCGACCACGGCATCAATGTCTTCCACGCGTTCGATGACACGCTGCGCCACCGTCGGCACATACACCTTCTTCGCGCCGCCGGCAAAATGCACGCGCGCGGCCGCCTTGATCGACGCCAGCATGGCCGGGAAATCACTGTCGGCAATGCGGTAGTCGATGCGCTTGTTGTCGCTGTCCCAGCGGATCTCGCCAACATTGTGGTCATGGATCAGCGTGACCATGCCGGCGAGTTTCTTCAGGTTGGCCATATAGTCCATGAAAGGCTTTCCGACGCCGGGGTTGGCCACCGCCGACAGTTCCACCGGACCGGCACCACCGGCCTCCAGAATGAAGCCGCCCTTGGACGGATGCGCCCACTCGTCGACATACACGCCGAGCAGCGCACCGCGCCAGGGATGCACGTCCTCGTCGTACTCGGCAACCACCATGAGCGAAGGATGGCAGGCGAAATTCTTGCCGACCTGGCCCGAGCGGTTGGCCAGTGCCGATTTCTGCAGCAACAGCGGCGTCTGCACGGCGCCGGCCGCGAGTACCACGGCCTTCGCCGTCACGGTGAGGTCGGCTTTTTTGATGCCGGTGGCGGGATCGATGATTTCGGCACGCACGCCGCCGGCCTTGCCGTTTTCCGCCAGCACCTGCGTCACCCGGGTATCGGCGTAGATTTTGGCGCCATGCGCGACCGCCCAGGGCAGATACGTGACCAGCATGGACTGCTTGCGGTCGCTGGCACAACCGGACAGGCAGTGGCCGGTGAGCGCGCACTCGCGGATGTTGCGCTGGAACGGCTTCCAGGAAATGCCGAGTTTCTTGCAGCCCTCGCGGATCACGCTGGAGTTGCGGTTGATCTCGTGCTCCGCGTTGACGTGAATGCCGAGATTCGCCTCGACCTTCTCGAAATACGGCGCCAGTGCCGCCGGCGTCAGGTTGACGAGCCCATGGTCACGCCGCCAGTCCTCGAGGATGTAATCCGGCGTGCGGAAGGACACGCAGCCATTGACCACGGTGGAGCCGCCGACGCAGCGCCCCTGCAACACCAGCAGGTCGCCGTCCTTGTTCGCCTGCGCGCCCTTGTCCTGATAGAGCTGCTCCATCGCCAGTGCAAAATCTTCGGTGAACGCGCTGCTCGGCACATAGGGCCCGGCCTCCAGCACCAGCACCGACTTGCCGGCGCGCGCCAGCTCATAGGCTGCCACGGCGCCACCTGCCCCCGAGCCCACCACCACCACATCGGCCACAAGCGCGAGGCTGGCCTGGGTGACATCTTTCGCCTGCGTGACGGCCAGGCCGCTGGCTGCCGCAATCATTTCCGCCATTTTTTCTTCTGCTCCGTTGTGTCGTGAGGCAAGGCTGTCTCCAGAGGACAGCTCCCGCCAGCTCAGGCCGGCAGCGGCTGGTTGCCGCGCGAGGGAATGCCCCACTTCCGGGTGACGGCGCCATCGAACTCGATGGCGGGCCAGGTGCGCGCATCCAGCCAGTAACCGGTGTGGGTGAGCTTGCTGACCACGAAGCCGAGCGCCCGCTTCGTTTCGGAGGGCGCATTCAGCCAGTCGTTGACGTAGGCCAGCGCCGTCGTCTCGTCGAGGTCCACGAAACGCTTCCAGTGACCGGCCACGGCCGCATTGTCAAAGAGCGCAAGGCCGACGCCGAGCTGCGCGCGCACCTCGGCTGTCAGCGTGCCGAGAATGGCATCGACATGACGGGCCACCGGCACCTGGCTGGCGGGAAACAGCGCCGTGCCCCCGGTCGGCAGCAGCACCTCGGCGAGACGCTGGAACAGCTGGTACTGCGCGCCGGTCAGGTACGCAAGGTCGGCAGGCACCGGCAGCGCATCGCGCGGGGAGCGGCGCAGCAACGCAAAGCCACCGGCGAGCAGCGCCGTGGCACCGGCCGTGCCCCAGAGGGCGGCTTTCAGGAAGCGGCGACGGGACAGGGGCGCCAGCGCGGCACTCACCTCGGCCGCCGCCTGTTGGCGGGGATCGGTCATGGGCATTTCCCTTGGGACGGTGTGACCGACCTTCCGGTCACGCTGGCACTAGTGTACCGATGGCGCGCCCGATGCCAATAGAAAATGGAGTAAATACTCTAGATTTTGACGGAAGGCGGAATCATGTGCCCCAGCGCCCTCGCCGGCTTGCGCCGGAAAACAAAAAGCCCGCCGGAT
>DAIRDY010000083.1:0-9297 GCA_036795935.1 Moraxellaceae bacterium
CCTCTCCGCTCACGCCCGACACGCTGCCCGGCACCGACGGCCTGCCCCCGCCCACGGCGGCAATGGCGCGCAAGGCCCGCTTCTGGGACCGCATCGCGCGCCGCTATGCCGCCGACCCCGTCGCCGATCCGGCCGGCTACGAAGCCACGCTCACGCGTGTGCAGGACTTGCTGGGCCCAGAGGACAACGTGCTGGAACTGGGCTGCGGCACCGGCAGCACCGCGCTGCGGCTGGCGCCCCATGCCGGGCAGTGGCTGGGCACGGACGTCTCCGCCGGCATGATCACCATCGCCCGGGAGAAGCTGGCCGCCACGCCCATGGCGCGCCTGCGCTTCACCGTGGCCGATGCCGAGGACGCCGCTTTCGGCAGTGGCCGCTGGGACATGGTGACGGCCTTCAACCTGCTGCATCTGGTCGATGACCTGGAGCAGACGCTCGCGGTCGCCCTGCAGGCGCTAAAACCCGGCGGCCTGTTCATTGCCAAGACACCCTGCCTGCGCGAGATGCACCCGCTGGCCGCCGGGCTGCTGCCGCTCGCACTGCCGCTGATGCGCGCCATCGGCCTGGCACCACGGGTGCGCTTCTTCGATGCCGCCACGCTGGAGGCGGCACTGTGCCAGCAGGGCTTCGCCATCGAGGCGGTCGAGCGTCATGGCCAGCGCGGCCGGGACATCCGCGTCTTCATCATCGCCCGCAAGCCGCGGGGCTGATGGCGCGGCGCATCGCTTCCCCTGGCGACAGCATTCCCCGCCCTTGCCCCCTCTGCATTTTTCCCGAACAGGAGTTTTGCCGTGAAACGTTCCCCCTTCCTTTTGCTCCCCCTGCTGGCCGGACTGGCCGGCTGCAGCACACTCGCCGGCAACACCAACATGCTGACTGACGAACGCATCCGCTCGGAAGTGGCCGGCGCCATCGGCGCCAAACCCGAGGAAGTCACGCTGCTGGACCGCCGCACCGCAGGCACCAACACCTATGTCACGGTGCGCAACGCGAAGCGCCAGCAGTACGCCTGCATCATCAACGGCGGCAACTTCCTGAGCTTCGGCATGACCAATCCGCCCCAGTGCAGCCGCAAGTAGCACAGGCGCAGGTGAGGCCGCCGCTGCCCTTGCCCTCCCCCCGCCACTGACGGCTCCCTGCCGTCATTCCCAGGGCCGCACCTGCGCCGGTGGCAGGAGCACGACAGGCCCGATAACGTCCTGCATCCTCCCGTGCCGAGGCCGGCGGCGAGCTGACAGGCCGCACGCGCGGCCGGCATGGCTGGCCAAGCACGAGCGTGCTGGCCACAATCGGCGCATCGTTCCCAAGCCCCGCCCTGCACGCCATGAAAGACCCGCTGCTCAGCCAGTTGCGCCAGCAACTGAAAAAGGAGGCGGCCACCGCGCCGGCCCCGGCACCGGCGCGCCCGGCCTCCTCGCCGCCGCCTGAGCCCGAGGTGGACGACGCCACGCTGTTCGCCCGCGCCACCGCCGGCGCCCGCCGCATCGCCACCGACACGGTGCCGCCTGCCGCCACCCGCCCGCGTCCCGATCCCAACACCCGCCTGCGCCGCGCCGCCGCCGTCGCCGAACGCGAGGCGCACGGCCCGCTGTCCGATGCCGCCGCGCTGGTTCACGACACCGCGCCCGAGGCCGTGCTGTCCTGGGCACGCAATGGCGTGCAACTGCGCCAGTTGCAGAAGCTGCAGCAGGGCAAGCTGCCCTGGCAGGCCGCGGTCGACCTGCACGGCTGTACCGTCGACCAGGCCCGCGAGGCGGTGCTTGCCCTGGTCGCCGAGGCCCGGCGCAACGACGTGCAAGTGCTGAAGGTGGTGCATGGCAAGGGCCATGTGCGCGGCGAGGCCCTGCTCAAGACCTTCGTCAACGGCTGGCTGCGCCAGCTGCCGGAGGTGCTGGCCTTTGTCAGCGCCCAGCCCAGGGACGGCGGCACGGGGGCGGTTTATGTGCTATTGAAACGGCAACGTCCGCACAACGAATAAGCCGCCCTGTCCCCGCCGCAGGGGGCAACCACAGCACGGATCGGCTTCATGAATCGCGCCCGCACGGCACTTTTCCTCGTTTTCACGCTGGCGCTGCTGCTGGCGGCACCGCTCCGGGCCGCCGAACCCCCACTCCTGTTGCTGTCCCCGCCGGTCGGAAAGACCGAGCTGCCGGACTACCTTCTTTACAGCTGCCCGGACCGGCCGCTGACGCTGGCCGAGGCCACGGCACTGGACTACAAGCCGGTGCCTTCCGCGCGCGTCGCCTTCGGCTACCGGCACCGGGAATGCTGGTTCCGCTTCCGCCTGGCCAACCCCTCCAGCCAGCCCATGGAACTGATGCTGACGCTGGACTTCGCCATGCTCGACCATGTGCGCCTGTTCAGCCTGAGCCCGGCCGGCATCAGCGAACAGCAACTGGGCGATGCCGAGCCCTGGCATGACCGCCGCCTGCGCATCCGCCTGTTCAGCTTTCCGCTGACGCTGGCCGCCGGCGAAACCGGCAACTACTACCTGCAGGTGGACACCACGAGCAGCCTGACCCTGCCGCTGGCCGTCATGGACCGCCGCGAGTTCATCGAGCAGGGATTCGGGCGGGAAATGGGCCTGGGCGTGTTCTACGGCATCGGCATCGGGCTTGTGCTCTACAACCTGCTGCTCTGGGTGGCGATCCGCGAACGTGCCTATGCCTGGTATGTGCTGCACCTGGCCTCGGCGCTGCTGTTCTTTGCCTGCCTGCACGGGGCCGCCTACCGCTTCTGGCCGGAGTGGACCGACTGGAACAACCGCTCGCCCTATGTGTTCGCCTATTGCGCCATGCTTTTCGGCACGCTGTTCACGCGCGAGTTCCTGTCGCTGCGCCAGCTGTGGCCGCGCACCGACCTGCTGCTCAAGGCGTTCTGCGGCGTGCTGCTGCTGGCCATCATTGCCCAGTTCGTGCTGCCGCCGTCGACCATCAACAGCGCGCTGGCCGGCTTCGGCCTGAGCAGCCTGCTGCTGCTCTCCGGCATCGGGCTGGCCTGCTGGCGCGCCGGCCAGCAAGAGGCGCGCATCTTCGTGCTCGCCTGGGGCCTGTTCCTGCTGATGCTGCTGCTGGTGGCGCTCAACACCTATGGCGTGATGTCCACGCTGATCCTGTCGCTGTACGGCATGCAGATCGGCCTGATCGCGCAGCAGGTGCTGCTGTCGCTGGCACTGGCCACGCGCATCAACCAGCTCAAGCTGGAAAAGCGCCAGCGCGAACACGAGTCGCTGCTGGCCCGCGCCGAGAACGCCGCCAAGGGCGAATTCCTCGCCACCATGAGCCACGAGATCCGCACGCCGATGAACGCCGTCATCGGCATCAGCCAGCTCCTGCGCGACACCCGGCTCGATGCCGGCCAGCAGCATTACGTGGAGATGCTGCAGCATGCCGGGCACTCGCTGCTCAACCTGATCAACGACGTGCTCGACTACTCCAAGATCAATGCCGGGCGGCTGGAGCTGGAGCGCACGGTGTTCAACCTGCCGGCGCTGTTTGCCGAATGCCGCGACATCTTTGCCATCAATGCGCAGCGCAAGTCGCTGGCGCTGGAGTTCCAGCCCGCGCCGGACCTCCCGCAATGGGTGCGCGGCGACCCGGCACGCCTGCGCCAGGTGCTGATGAACCTGCTCGGCAATGCGCTGAAATTCACCCACGAGGGCCGCATCCTGCTGCGCGCCGGCCTGCTGCCGTCACCCCGTCCGGGCGAGCTCTGCCTCAGCGTGCAGGTGGAGGATTCCGGCATCGGCCTGACGCCGGCCGAGGCGGCGCAGCTGTTCCAGGCCTTCCAGCAGGCGGATGCCGGCATCGCGCGCCAGTACGGCGGCTCCGGCCTCGGCCTCGCCATCAGCAAGCGCCTGGTGGAAATGATGGGCGGCGAAATCGGCGTCAGCAGCCACCCGCAACAGGGCTCGGTGTTCTGGTTCACCGCACGCCTGGAAACCGCGGCCGCACCGGCCGACGGCCAGGCGGCCGCGGTCATGGCACCGGTGTTCGCGCCGGAGGCCGGCGGCCCGCGCGTGCTGGTGGTGGAAGACAATGCCGTGAACCGGCTGGTGATCACCGGCCTGCTGGAAAAGCTCGGCATCCATCCGCTGATTGCCGAGAACGGCGAGGAAGCCATTGCCCAGGTCGAGGCCCACCCCGAGCTGGAACTGGTGTTCATGGACTGCGAGATGCCGGTGCTGGACGGTTACGAGGCCACGCGCCGCCTGCGCGCGCGCGAACGCGAACTCGGCCTGCCGCACCTGCCCATCATTGCGCTCACCGCCCATGCCCTGCCCGAGCACCGCGAGAAATGCCTGGCCGCCGGCATGGACGACCACCTGCCGAAACCGCTGTCCATGGCCGAGCTCAGCAGCCTGCTCGGGCGCTGGCAGGCCGGCCGCGCCGAGGTGCTGCCGTGAGCCGCCCCGGCCGCTGGCTGCTCGCGGCACTGCTCTGGCTGTGCGGCGGCCCGCTGGCGGCCGCCACCGTGGAACTCGCCACCGCTCCCGAACGCCTGCAGCTCGAACCCTGGGTCAGCGCCAGTTGCGACGGCGCCACGCCGCGCCGCTTCGAAGACCTGCAGGACCACGACTTCCAGCCGCTCGGCAAGCTGCACATCTCCTTCGGCTTCCGTCCCGATGCCTGCTGGTTCCGCTTCCGCCTTGCCAACACCGGCGATACGCCACTGGCGCTGATGTTCAGCGTGGATTACCCGGTGCTCGACCATGTCGACATCCATCGCCGTCATGCCGGCGGCCTCGAGCTGATCGCCCTGGGCGATGCCCGGCCCTTCCCGCAGCGCGTGCTCGACTCGCGCAATTTCCTGCTGCCGCTGACACTGGCCCCCGGCGCGCGCGAGGAGTTCACGCTGCGCGTGGCCTCCACCGGCTCGATGACGGTGCCGCTGCGCCTGACCTCGCGCGATGCCTTCGTCACCGAACTGGAAGTCCGCGAATGGTGGCTGGGCGCCTTCTACGGCATCAGCCTCGGGCTGCTCTTCTATCACGGCTTCCTGTGGATGGCGCTGCGCGAAAAGATCTACCGCTTCTTCGTGCTGCATGTCGGCGCCAGCCTGCTCTACCTGGCCACGTTGCAGGGCCTGGCCTTCCGCCTGTGGCCGGACTGGCCGGACTGGAACACGCGCTCGAACTACCTGGCAGGCTATTTCCTGATGCTCACCGGCGTGCTGTTCGCGCGCGACTACCTGAACACCCGCGACTGGCGTGCCGGCGACCGCCTGCTGCTGGCGCTGGCGGCACTGCACACGCTGGCGCTGCTGGTGCAGGCCTTCGTGCCGATGCGCCTGATGTATGTGCTGCTGGCCGGTGCCGCGGCCATCACCATGATCCTGCTCTTCCTCACCGGCCTTGTGCGCTGGCTGCAGGGCCTGCGCGAGGCAAGGCTGTTCATGCTCGGCTGGGGCCTGTTCCTGCTGATGACGGTGATCTTCTCGCTGCGCACCTACGGCATCCTGGCCACGCTGCCCTTGCTGGCCACGGTCAACCTGCTGCAGCTCGGCATCATCCTGCAGCAGGTGTTGTTGTCGCTCGGCCTGGCCGGCCGCCTGACCCGGCTGAAAGAGGAAAAGATGCAGAAGGAGCAGGAAATCCTGCGCGTGCAGGCCGAGAACGCCGCCAAGGGCGACTTCCTCGCCAAGATGAGCCACGAGATCCGCACGCCGATGAACGCCGTGCTCGGCCTCACCGAGCTGCTGCAGGACAGCCGTCTCGAGCCCGGCCAGCGCGACCAGCTCGCCATGCTGCGCAAGGCCGGCCGCTCGCTGCTCGAGCTGATCAACGACATCCTCGACTATTCGCGCATCAACGCCGGCAAGCTGGCGCTGGAGCGCACGGTGTTCAACCTGCCGCTGCTGCTCGAGGAAACCGCCAGCATGTTCGCGGTCAATGCCGGCCAGAAATCGCTGGCACTGGCCTACGAGCCGGACCCGGAACTGCCGCGCTGGGTGGAGGGCGACCCGGTGCGCCTGCGCCAGGTGCTCGGCAACCTGCTCGGCAATGCCATCAAGTTCACGCATGAAGGCCGCATCCAGCTGCGCGCGCACTGCGCCGGCGACAGCACACACCCCTTGCTGGTGGTGGAGATCGAGGACACCGGCATCGGCCTCGAGGCCGCCGACATCGAGCAGCTGTTCCAGGCCTTTCACCAGGCCGACGTCTCGACCACGCGCAAATACGGCGGCTCCGGCCTTGGCCTCGCCATCAGCAAGCAGCTGGTGGAGCTGATGCAGGGCCGCATCGGCGTGCACAGCGAGGCCGGCCGCGGCTCCACGTTCTGGTTCCACCTCCCGCTGGTCATGGCCGCGGAGCCGCCGCCGGCGCCGGAACGCCGGCGCGAGGGGCCGCCGCTGCGCGGCCGCCGCGTGCTGGTGGTCGAGGACAATCCGGTGAACCAGCTCGTCATCACCGGCTTCCTGCACAAGCTCGGCATCGAACCCTTGCTCGCCGGCGACGGCCAGGCCGGACTCGACATGCTGGCGCAGCATCCGGACATCGAACTCGTGCTGATGGATTGCGAGATGCCGGGCCTCGACGGCTACGAAGCCACGCGCCGCCTGCGCGCGCGCGAAGCGGCCGCGCAGCAGCCCAGGCTGCCGGTGGTGGCACTCACCGCGCATGCCATGGCCGACCATCGCGAACGCTGCCTGGCCGCCGGCATGGACGACCACCTGCCCAAGCCGGTGAGCCTCGACGAGCTCGCCGACCGCCTGCGCCGCCACCTGCCGCCGCGACAGGAATGACGGCGGCCTGCCGCGGCCTTGTGGCTTTGACCGTCCCCGCCGATTTGGTTAGGGTGGCCGGCCGTTCATCCCTTGCGCCCTGCGGCGCCCCGTCCGGAGCCCATCCGCCATGGAAAAAGCCTATGCCAGCATCATCGCCGCTGTCGGTGAAGACCTCGAGCGCCCCGGCCTCAAGGACACGCCGGCGCGTGCCGCCAAGGCCTTCCGCTACCTCTGCAAGGGCTATGAGGAAAACCTCGACACCATCGTCAACAACGCCATCTTCCCGTCCGACAACGACGAGATGGTGATCGTGAAGGACATCGAGCTCTACTCGCTCTGCGAACACCACCTGCTGCCCTTCATCGGCCGCGCGCATGTGGCCTACCTGCCCTCGGGCAAGGTGCTTGGCCTGTCCAAGGTCGCGCGCATCGTCGACATGTACGCGCGCCGCCTGCAAATCCAGGAAAACCTGACCAAGGAAATCGCCGACGCCATCATGCAGGTGACCGATGCCAAGGGCGTTGGCGTCATCATCGAGGCCAAGCACATGTGCATGATGATGCGCGGCGTGGAAAAGCAGAATTCGGTGATGAAGACCTCGATCATGCTTGGCCGCTTCCGCGACAACCCGCAGACGCGCAACGAGTTCCTCTCCCTCATCCGCTGATACGGAGCGTCCCGCCATGGCCCACGTCCTGCGCGTCCTCATCACCGGTGCCGGCAGCGGCCTGGGCCGTGCGCTGGCCCGCGCCTGGGCGCGTCGCGGCGCGCGCGTGCTGGTGGCCGACATTGCCGCCGACCGCGGCGCCGAAAGTGTCGCGCTGTGTGCCGCCGACGGTGCCAGCGAAGTGCAGTACCGGCATCTCGATGTCACCGCCGAAGCCGACTTCATCGCCGCCCGCGACTGGGCCGCACAGCACTGGGGCGGGCTCGACGTGCTGGTGAACAATGCCGGCGTGGCCGGTGGCGGCAGCATCGACGGCATCAGCGAAGCCGACTGGCAGTGGCTGCTCGACATCAACCTGCTCGGCGTGGTCCGCGGCTGCCGCGTGTTCGCGCCACTGTTCCAGGCGCAGCGCAGCGGCCAGTTCGTCAACATCGCCTCCATGGCCGGCCTGCTCAACCCGCCCGGCATGAGCAGCTACAACGTCAGCAAGGCCGGCGTCATCGCACTCTCCGAAACACTGGCCGCCGAACTCTCGCCCTGGCAGGTGCGCACGCTCGCCGTCTGCCCCTCGTATTTCCAGACGCGGCTCGACGAGTCGCTGCGCACGCACGACCCAGCCATGAAGGCCGCGCTCGGCAAGCTCATCAGCAACAGCACCGAACTCTCCGCCGACGACATCGCCGAAGGCATTCTGGCGGCGCTGGCGAACGGTGATGCGCTCTACCTGCCGCACCCCAAGGCCCGGGCGGCCTGGCAACAGAAACAGCAGGACCCGGCGGGCTTTGCCGAGGCCATGCGCGCGCAAGCGGCCAAACAGGCCGCGCCGCGGAGCTGAGGCCATGCGCCGGCGCACGCTGCTGCTCGCTGCCACCGCCCTGCTGTTGCCGGGTGCCCCGCTGCTCGCCAGCCCGCCGCGCACGCCGGCACTGCGCCTGGCCATCCACCGCGACGTGCATGCCGACTACCTGCGCTTCCTTGGCCGGCGCGATGCGCTCACGCTCACCGAATTCGGCGGCAACTGGTCGCGACGTGACGTCGTCGAGACCGTGCTGCTGCAACAGGCGCTGGCACGGGGCGGCCTTGCCCAGCCGCTGCGCTTTGTCATTGCGGACTCCTATGGCCGCCTGCTGAAGATGCTCAGCCAGGGCGATGCCGACCTGAGCGCCAGCAGCGCCTGGAAACTGGACGCCGACGACCATCCCGGCCGTCTGGCCGTGTCGCGCGCCGTCATCGGCCAGGGCCGTTTCGAGGCCGGGCTGTATTTCCCCGAAGGCCACGAAGGCCTGGAGATCGTCGCTCGCGATCCTGACGCACTCGCCGACTACACCGCGGTCTGCAGCAGCGACTGGCGGCCGGACATCCTCACGCTGCAGGCGCTGGGCGTGAAAGTGCTGCTCACCGAGAACTGGAACTCGATGCTCGGCATGCTGCGCAAGGGACGCGCGGATTTCGTGCTGGCGCCGTTCCAGCCGAATGCAGACTTCCGCATCAGCCGCGAGGACCTGGTACTGCTGCCGGTGGAGGGCGTGAAGGTGGGGCTGGTGGGCAGCCGGCACTTCCTGGTGAGTCAGGCGGGCAGCGACTGGCGGGAATGGCTGGCCAAGCTCAATCGCGGGCTGCTGGCGCTGGAAAAAGAGGATGTGATTGCCCGTGCGTACGAGCAGTCGGGCTTTCATGACAGCCGCGTGCAGGAATGGCGGCGGATCGGGCCGGGGCTTTCGGGGACCTGAGCCGCTTGTGGTACGGGCCGCGAATATTGTTTTGCGGCGCTTTGCCGGCTGACGTTTTTGCTCAGCGCGGGCGATTTTTCTTGGCGGTTGGTTTTTCGCTGCGCTCTGCTGGCTTTTTCTCGCTGCGCTCTGCTCTCTAACGTTGTTTCTTTTCGAGGCCGTGGTCCTCTGGCC
>DAIRDY010000084.1:0-6635 GCA_036795935.1 Moraxellaceae bacterium
AGACCGGCCGACGACCTGCTGGCACCGGCACTGGCCGCGGCGCGCCGGCGGGTCGTGGTGAAGCGGCCGCGCCTCGCGCCGGCGCTGGCCGGCCGGGCGCCCACGTTCACGCTGGAAGGGCGTGCTGGCCGCTTCGACATTTACCAGACGGGGTGATGTCGTCCGGTGCCCTCAGTCGGGGTGGTGGCGCGCCGCGCGCCAGCGCCGGAAACGCCAGATGCCGCCGGCGATGACCAGTGCCAGCACCGTGAAGAACAGGAGGTTGAACACCGGCCACGGTTCTTCCGCGACATCCGTCGCCCACACATCCACCGCATTCGGGAACAGCGAGAACATCGGCAGCCGCCAGCCGTAGTAGCGCACCACCGCCATCTGGCGTTCATCGCGCGAGAGCAGCTGTGCCCGTGCCTGCACCTCGGCCGAATCGAACTTCAGGTACCAGGGAAAGCCCCAGCCGGTGTCCTCGTTGCGGAACACCTGCACTTCGCGGCGGGCAAGATCGGTGGTGTTGAAATAGAACACGTCGCGACCGCGGGAGGAGGGCATGCCCGTCGGTGTTGCCTGCTGCAGCGCCTCGACCAGCTTCACCTCGCTGCCGATGACATGGACCAGCGCATGCCGCGGCAGCACGTAGTGCAGGCCGGCGGCCACCAGCAGCAGTGCCAGTACAGCCACTCCCCACAGCAGTTTCCTCAAGCGTGTCACGATGCAGGCTCCCGTCCTTTGGTGATGCCCGGCATGGTGACGCAGCCGGCCGTTGCCGGCAAATCCTGCCCCTGAAACGCAATCGCCCGGCAGGGGCCGGGCGACTGGTCTTGCGTGAGCAGGCTCAGGCGGCGGCTTTGGCGCGCTTGTCCTTCTTTTCGCCGGCCGCCATGGCCGCCTCGATTTCCTCGTCGGAGATGCGGGTGATGTGCTGGATGGTCTGGCGCAGGTCGGCCGACAGGATCAGGCGCGCGCCTTCGGCCACCGACACCAGTCGCTCGTCGAACACGAGGTTGCCGTCGCTCACCTGCACCTGGCCGGTGCTGCGCAGCGTGTCGACAAAAGTGCGGAACAGCGTCTTGTCGGAGAACTCCGGCGCGCTGAACTCGTGCAGGATGGACAGGCGCTGGGCCAGCAGCTGGCAGAGGTTTTCCAGGCGCTGCGGCGAGATGCGGCCCGAGCCCTGCTGGGTCAGCAGCGACACCGTCATGTAGTAGCGCTCGAGGTTGTGGCGCACCGCCTGGCCCAGCACGTCGAGCTCGGCATACTCGCCGCTGTTCGGGCTCGGGCAGGCGATGTCGCCGTCACTGTTGCGCGCGATCAGCAGGCCGGCCTCCACCAGCGCGTCGATCTGCTGCTGCAGTACGGCCTCCATGCTGTCATTGCACCAGGGCAGGAACAGCTCCGACTGCAGGAAGGGATAGAGGTTGTGCACCAGTTGCACGATCTCGCGACGGTGCAGGTTGCCGTTGTGCTCCATCAGGCAGGCAACCAGCGAGGGCAGCGTCAGCAGGTGCATCACGTTGTTGCGGAAATAGGTGAGCAGCATGGCCTGCTCGTCATTCACGCCGATCATGTCGCCGAGCGGATGGCGGATGCGGTAGAGGATGTTCAGTTTTTCGCCGTATGCAATGCAGGCGGCACCGTCGAGCTCGCTCACCACCACTTTCTGGCTGTAGGGCACGGCGGTGAGCAGCTGGCGGTAGAGGTCGATCTGGCGGGCGAGGGCGGCTTCGTCCATGGCGTGCTTGGGCGTGGACAGCAGCACCACGCTCAGCAGGTTGACCGGGTTTACTGCCGCGGCGCTGTTGATGTTGCGGTTGATCTGGGTGGCCAGGCGGTTGACGGTGTTGGTCATCCACGGCGTTTTTTCGTCTTCGCCCAGCTGCGTGTCGCGCCAGGTCGCGTGCTCGGCATCCAGCAGCTGCTCCAGGTAGATCGGTTCGCCGAAGCTGAGCTGCACCTTGCCGAAAGTCTTCTTGATCTTGCGCACGGTGGCCAGCACGCCCAGCACCGACTCTTTCTGCTTGGGCTTGCCGGAGAGCTCGCCGACATAGGTCTTGCCCTCCATCAGCTTCTCATAGCCGATGTAGGCGGGGATGAACACGATGGGACGCTTGTGGTCGCGCAGGTAGCTGCGCAGCGTCATCGACAGCATGCCGGTGCGCGGCGAGAGCAGGCGGCCGGTGCGGGAGCGTCCGCCCTCGATGAAGTACTCGATGGGGTAGCCCTTGGCGGTGATCTGGTGCAGGTACTCGTTGAATACCGCGGCGTAGAGGAAATTGCCCTTGAAGCTGCGGCGCAGGAAGAAGGCGCCGGCGCGGCGCATCATCGAGCCCACCACCGGGATGTTCAGGTTGGCACCGGCGGCGATGTGCGGCGTCATCAGGCCGCGGTGATAGATCACGTAGGACAGCAGCAGGTAGTCGATGTGGCTGCGGTGGCAGGGCACATAGACGATTTCGTGGTCATGCGCGGCCTCGCGCACGGCATCGAAATGATGCACTTCCACGCCATCGTAGAGTCGGGTCCACAGCCAGGTCAGGAAGATGTCGAAGATGCGGATGACCGGATAGGAGTAGTCCGCGGCGATCTCGTCGGCATAGCGCAGCGCGGTTTCGCTGGCCTTGTCGCGGGTGATGTTCTTCTGCACGGCTTCGCGGGCGATGGCGTCCTTCACCGGGGCGGCGGAGAGCAGCGACTTCACCAGCGTGCGGCGGTGCGAGAGGTCGGGGCCGATCACCACCTCGCGCTGGCGACGGAAGTGCACGCGCAGCACGCGCGCCAGCTTGCGCAGCGTGATTTCCTCGGACAGGCCCTCGTCGGCAATGGCGCGCAGCGACACCGGGGCGTTGAACTTGAGGATGGTCTGGCGGCCGTGCAGCAGGATGGTGACGAACTGCTTGAGCATGCCCGGCGTGGCCCAGGAATCCGCAAACAGGATCTTGAAGATGGAGCTTTCCTTGTCCGGCGAGCGGCCCCAGAGAATGGTCACCGGCACCAGCTGCACGTCGAGCGCGGGATTCTCGCGCACCGCCTGCACCAGCCGGACAAAGCGCGGCGAGTGCGCGAAGCGGTTGCGCTGCAGCGGGGTGGGATTGTCAGTGCGCTGCAGGAAGAACAGCGAGCTGTCTTCCTTCAGCGGTCCGGCCATGGGCTTGAGCGCGCGTGGCAGGCCGCTGCGCCGGGTTTCCTGCTCCAGCACCAGCAGGTTGGAAAAGAAGCGTGTCTGCAGCACGTAGCAGACCGGCTTGTCCGGATCGAGACCCAGCTGGTGCAGGTCTTCGGGGATGACCTTGGTGCGCACGAAGATGAACAGCAGCTTGCGTGCAAGAAGGTTAAAGAGAGCGCTGAACCATTGGGTCATTTTTTGGCAAGGTGTTGAGTAGTAAAGAAAAAGTGGCGCAATGGTAGCAAACGGCGCCACGTCTGCGCCGGTGCTTGCCAGTGAGGAATGTAACAGAACTTGAGCCGCCTGCCGGCACCGGCCGGCGGCAGTGGAGGATCAGCCCGGCAGGCGTTCGCGGGTGACCTCGCTGACGAAGCGGGCCATGTCGGCGACGGCCTCGCGTGCTTCCGGCAGCAGCGAATAGAACAGCGGGAACACATGCGGCATGCCCGGCCATTCGCGGTAGTCCAGGCGCAGGCGGGCGCGCTGGGCGGCACGGCGCACGGCACGCGCATCGTCGAGCAGTATTTCCTCGCTGCCCACATGCACCATCAGCGGCGGCAGGCCCTCGTAATTGCCGTGGGCCGGCGAGAGCAGCGGGTCTTTCGGGTCGCGGTCGCCAATATGGTGGCGGCCGAGCGCGGCGATGGCCTCGGCGTTGAGCATGGCCTCGACCTCGGCATTCTGGCGGAAGCTGCGGCTGTTGCAGGCGAGGTCGCTCCAGGGCGACAGGCAGATGGCGCCGGCCGGCATGGGCAGCCCGAGTTCGCGCAGGCGCAACAGCGTGACCAGCACCAGGTTGCCGCCTGCCGAGTCGCCGGCAAACACGATCTGGCCCGGGCGCTCGCCGCGCGCCAGCAGGTGCTGGTAGGCGGCGACGGCATCTTCCAGCCAGGCCGGGAAGGCATGTTCCGGCGCCTGCCGGTAGTCGAGGGCAAAGACCCGCGCCTGCGCCTTGCGCGCCAGCATCACGGTCAGTGGCCGGTGCGTGCGCGGCGAGCCGGCGATGTAGGCGCCACCGTGGAAATAGAGGATGACGCGGCCGGTGTTGTCGCCGGTTTCCACCCATTCGCCGCGCACCGGCTTCTTCACCGCGACATAGCGCGCGAGCGGGGCGGGGATCAGGCTGGTCGACGCTTCCATCATCCAGGCCGACATGCCCATGCGGGCGCGGGTGATGCGGCCCGAGAACATCAGCGGCTTCATGGTGCGCCGGAGCACGGTGTTGACGATGCGGCCCTGCCAGCTCATGCCACGGGTTCTCCTGTTCTTGCGGGCGGGCAGTGGACCGCGAAGCGCCCCGGTTTGTCAAAGCAGGCGTGACCGCATAGTCTCGCAGGCTTTCGCCTGCCCCGGCGGCCTGATCCGGAGACTTGCCCATGCGTGCCATCGAACTGCGACGTTTCGGCCTCGACGGCCTCACCCCCTGCGAACGCGACACGCCGGCGCCCGGCCCGGGCCAGGTGCGGGTGCGCCTGCGCGCGGCGTCGCTCAACTACCACGACCTCGTCACCATTTTGGGCGTGGCCAATCCCCGCCTGCCCTTGCCGGTGGTGCCGCTGTCCGATGGCTGCGGCATTGTCGAGGCGGTGGGGGCGGGCGTCACCCGCTTCCAGGCAGGCGCGCGCGTGATGACGCTGTTTTTTCCGGACTGGACGGCCGGTGAGCCGACGCGCGCGCGGCTCGCGCGCGTGCCCGGCGAGCATGTCGACGGTGCACTGGCCGATTGTCTCGTGATGCACGAGGACGGCCTGCTGGCGGTACCGGACTACCTTGACGACGACGAGGCCGCGACGCTGCCCTGTGCCGCGCTCACGGCCTGGCGCTCGCTGACCCAGGCCGGCATCAAGGCCGGCGACACCGTGCTGCTGCAGGGCACGGGCGGGGTGTCACTGTTTGCGCTGCAGTTTGCCAAGGCCATGGGCGCGCGCACCATCATCACCTCCGGCAGCGAGGAAAAAATCGAAAGACTCGCGGCACTCGCGCCCGACCATGTCATCAACTACCGCCAGCTGCCGGAGTGGTCGCGCCGGGTCAAGGCGCTCACGGACGGACGCGGCGTGGATCATGTGGTGGAGGTCGGTGGCGCCGGCACCTTCACGCAGTCGCTGAAGTCGCTGCGCATTGGCGGCCACATCGGCATGATCGGCGTGCTGACCGGTGTCGCGGACGTGGTGCCGACGGCGCTGATCATGGCGCTGAATGCGCGGGTGCAGGGCATTACCGTCGGCTCGCGCGACGATGCCGGGGCCATGTGCCGGGCGCTGGTGCAACACCGCATCCGCCCGGTGATCGGCGAGCGCTTCGGTTTTGACGAGGCGGCGGCAGGGCTGGCCTGCATGCAGCGCGCCGCGCATTTCGGGAAGATCGTGATCCGGCATTGACCGCCTGCTGAGAAATGCCATCGCGCCGGCGGTTAAGTGCCGCAGCGGCTGACATCAGGCGCCCGCCGTCGCGGCATACGGTGCCGGTGGCCGCCGTCACGGCCTTCCTGCTATCGTCCCTTGCATTGCCCGCAAAGGACGCCCGCCATGACCATGGTTGTCAATTGCGCCGTGTACAGCCGCTCCAGCGGCCAGAAGCTGCGCGACATTCCCATCGACCTCATCAGCGAAAACCTCGAGGAATCGCCGGACCATTTCATCTGGCTCGGCCTGCACGAGCCGGATGCCGGCCTGATGCGCAAGGTGCAGGAAGAATTCAACCTGCATGACCTGGTTGTCGAGGACGCGCACCGCGCGCACCAGCGGCCGAAGATGGAAGAGTTCGATGACGTCATCTTCATCGTCATGCACACGGCGCGTCTGGTGGGCGAGGAAGCCAAACTCGGCGAGACCCATGTCATGGTCGGGCCGCGTTTCGTGCTCACCATCCGCCACGGGGCCTCGCAGAGCTATGCGCCGGTGCGCAGCCGCTGCGAACAGACGCCCAAGCTGATGAAGGGCGGCCCGGGCTATGTGCTTTATGCCGTCATGGACTTTGTTGTCGACAACTATTTCCCGGTGGTCGAGGAGTATCGTGCGCATCTCGAACGCCTGGAGCACGCCATCTTCGACGGCTCCTACAAGCGCACCACCATCCGCCGCCTGTACGACCTGAAACGCGAGCTGGTGCGCCTGCGGCTCGCGGTCGGGCCCCTGCAGGACATCTGCAACCAGCTCACGCACATCGACAACGCGCTGATTCCCGACGAGATCAATCCCTATTACCGCGACGTGCACGATCATGTGATCCGCATCAACGATGCCGTCGATGCCCTCACCGAGATGCTGAGCGCGGCACTCGAGGTGCACCTGGCGCTGATCACCGTCGGCCAGAACGAGGTGGTGAAGCGGCTGGCGTCCTGGGCCGCCATCCTCGCGCTGCCGACCATGGTGGCGAGCTTCTACGGCATGAACTTCGCGCACATGCCGGAGCTGCAATGGACGCTGGGCTATCCGCTCGTGCTCTCGGTCATGGCGCTGGGTTGTTTCCTGCTGTA